>JANLUV010000021.1:0-3847 GCA_031363685.1 Alphaproteobacteria bacterium
AGCGCATCTGGCAGGCGGCCCTCGGCGGCCTGCATCTGCACCCGCGTCTCGTCGCCAATCACGCTCTGAAAATCGCGGACCATCATCGGGTAGGGATGCGGGCCAGCCACGGTGCCGATGCAGTAGTAGGTGTCCGTCACATTCGCGACCCAGTAACGCAGCGCCTCGTTCATCGCGTCCTTGAGCGTGCCGGCGCCGGCCGTCACGGGGCGCACCTCCGCACCCAGCAGCTTCATGCGGAACACGTTGGGCGACTGGCGCGCAACATCGGTCGAACCCATGTAGATCACGCAAGGCAGCCCGAACCGCGCGCAGACGGTGGCGGTGGCCACGCCGTGCTGGCCCGCGCCGGTTTCCGCAATGATCCGCGTCTTGCCCATCCGCATCGCCAGCAGGATCTGGCCGACGCAGTTGTTGATCTTGTGCGCGCCGGTGTGGTTCAGCTCCTCGCGCTTGAAATAGACCTTGGGGCCTTTTCCAGCTGGGGCCAGCGCGCGGTAATGTCCGGTAATCCGCGGGGCATAATACATCGGGCTGGGCCGGCCGACGAAATGCTCCAGCAGGTCGTCGAACTCCGCCTGGAACGCCGGATCGGCCTTGGCGCGGCGATATTCGCGCTCCAGGTCGAGGATCAGCGGCATCAGCGTTTCAGCGACATAGCGCCCGCCGAACTGGCCGAAATGGCCCCGCTCGTCAGGCAGGTTGCGAAAGCTGTTGGGGGCCAGCGAAGGCGTCTCTGCGGTCATGCGGGGCGATTGGCAGAGTGGCGCCGGAATGTCCAGATTCCCCGGGGGGCAGCGACGCGCCCGGCGTGCTATTCGGCCCGCGCCGCCCGGCAGAACGCCGCAATCCGGTCCACGTCCTTCACCCCCGGCGCGCTCTCCACGCCGGACGAGGTATCCACCAGCGGTGCCCCTGTCAGCCGCGCGGCTTCGGCCACGTTATCGGGATTGAGCCCGCCCGCCAGTCCCCACGGCGCGCGGTTCCGCCACCCCGTCAGCAACGACCAGTCGAACGCCAGCCCCATCCCGCCGGGCAGCGTGCCCCTGGGCGTCTTGGCATCGAACAGGATCAGGTCCGCCGCGCCGACATAAGCCGCCGCGCGTTCGATATCTGCGGCAGAGGCTACCGCTATCGCCTTCCACACCGGCAGCTTGAACATTGCCTGCAATTGCGCGGCCCGCGCGGGCGTTTCGCTGCCATGCAGTTGCAGCGCATCAAGCTGTCCTGCCGCCACCGCCTCGGCGATCAAGGCATCCGCCGCATCGACGAACAGCCCGACCCGCCTGGTCCGTCCAGCAGCCCGCGCGGCCAGCGGCGCCGCATCGCGCGGGGTCAGGTTGCGCGGCGACGGCGCAAAGAACACGAAGCCCACGTAGTCGGCCCGGCCACGGATCGTCGCATCGAGTGCGCCGGGCGTCGATACGCCGCAGATCTTGATTGCAGGGGTGGGCATGAGGGGGCGCCTTAGCGGGGAAGGAGCAAAGAGGAAAGCCGGGGGCGATTGCCCCCGGGCTCCCGGGCTGTCTTCCGGCGGGGGCTTATTGGACAACGGCCGCCGTGTGTGCACCACCTGCGCCGGACGACGGAACGGGGTGCAGCGGCGCTGGCCTCTGCATGGCCTCCACTTTACGCCTTAAGGCACCAGTTCAAACTGCACGCTTACGGTCACGTTCAGCGACAGTTCGCCCGCCTGCACCGGCGCGGACATCGCAGCATCGCCCTTGGCCATCCGGTACATCACCGGCAGCGGGGGTGACCATCCGCCGTTTTCGCTGATCGACAGGATGCGGCCCACTTTCAGGCCGGCGGCGCGGGCGTACAGCTCGGCGCGGGTGCGGGCCTTGGCCATTGCGGCGATGCGCGCCTCGTCGGTGGCCGGATCGGGATTGTCCATGTCAAAGCTCGGGCCGTTGATCTGGTTGGCCCCGGCCGTCACCAGCGTATCGATCACCTTGCCATAGTCGCCCAGCTTGCGCTGCCGGACCGAGACCGAATTGCTCACCTGGTAGCCGATGATCTTGGGCTGCTCGGGTGTAACCGTTCCGTCGGGCATGGGCCGCTGCGGCGCATAGATCGGGTTGATCGAAAGATTGCTGGTCTGGATATCGCGGTCGGCGATTCCGGCGCGCTTCAGTGCGGCGATCACCCGGGACATGTTGGCCGAATTGGCGGCGAGTGCGGCTCCCGCAGTGTCGCCCTGGCTGGTAACTCCGGCGTTGAACGTCGCGATGTCGGGCACGCGGGTGCTGCGGCCCTCGGCGCTGATCGATAGCAGCGTGGCGCCAGCGGCAAGCACCGGGGTCGGCCCCTGCTGGGCGTGGGCGCTAAGCGGGGCCAGCGCGGCGGCGGCCAGCACCACGGCGGAATGCATGGCGGCAAGTGCAAGGCGTTTCATATGCTGCAGTCTCCCTGCGGTTCGTCGCGCCAGAGTTGCGCTTCACCGGCTTGACTGCAACTGAACGTTCGACAGGCTAAAGCGTGCCCTCGATCGCCCGCGCGGCAGCTACCGGGTCTTCGGCGCGGCTGATCGGGCGGCCGATCACCAGCACGCTGGCCCCGGCATCGCGCGCGGCGCGCGGGCTGACGGTGCGCTTCTGGTCGGCAAGATGGCCATCCGCCGGGCGCAGGCCGGGGACGATGAAGAACCCGTCCTTCCAGCGCTTGTGCACATCGCCCACTTCGTGGCCCGAACAGACGATCCCGTCCAGCCCGGCTTCGCGCGCCAGATCGGCCAGGCGCAGCACATGGTCATGCGGCTGGGCGGCAATCCCGGTCGCGGCCAGATCGCCGGCGTCAAGGCTGGTCAGCACGGTTACGGCCACCACCTTGCAGTGTTCGCCCGCCGCCGCCTTGGCGTCTTCCATCATCGCGCGCCCCCCGGCGGCGTGGACGGTGACGATGGCCGGTTCGCACACGTGGACCGCCTGCATCGCGGCGGCCACGGTGTTGGGAATGTCATGCAGTTTCAGGTCAAGAAAGATCGGCAGCCCGATCTTGGCCACTTCATGCACGCCGTGGTGGCCGTGGGCGCAGAAAAACTCCAGCCCCAGCTTCAGCCCGCCGACGTGGCTTTTAACCTTTTGCGCCAGCGCGATGGCGGCGTCGAGGCGGGGCAGGTCAAGGGCAAGGTAAATCGGGTTCATGCGTGTTCCGGGTTCAGGGTACGGGCGGCGTTTCGCCGTCTTGGGCGGCCGCGTCAAGCTGGGTCGATGTCAGCGCCGCCGACGGCTGGCGCGCCACGGCCTCCAGCGCGCTGATCCGGCGCTTCATCCGCCAGCGCCCGGCCAGATGCAGCAGCCACATCGGCACCAGCCCCAGCAGGAACGAACCTAGCACCAGCGCGGGCAGCTTGGTATCCCAGAACAGGTTTTCCCAGATCGTCACTTGGACCGGGATCCAGTTGTTGATCGAGAACAGGAGCAGCGCAATCAGAAGCACCACCCACACCACCGTGCGGATTACCTGCATTGTGTTTGCCCCTCCTTTCCGCTCGGTGTCGCCCGCGATGCTAGGGCGGTTTGGGCCGGAAGGGAAGGGCGGGGCGCAACCAAAGGGGACATGCGGTTGCCCGGCCTCACCGCAGCTTCGGCTTCGGCCCGCGTTTCTGCGGTGTCAGACTGCGCCCCATCCGCGCTGCCATGTCGGCCAGCCATGCGGCCGAACCCACCGGGCGGCCCACGCTCTCCGCCTTGCGCAGCGCGGCATAAGTCAGCGCCGCGTCGAACCCGCCGCCCAGAACCGCCGCAAAGTCGCCCACCCGTTCCAGCGTCGGGGCGACCGTGACAACAGGATCGTCGGTCCCCGCGATCAGCGCGCTGGTGCTGGACCAGCGCCAGTCCTGCGC
>JANLUV010000026.1:0-2514 GCA_031363685.1 Alphaproteobacteria bacterium
GCCTACAACGCCGGTCCCGGCAACGTGAACAAGTGGCTGCGCGCCAACGGCGATCCGCGCACCGGCACGATCGAATGGATCCAGTGGATCGAACGCATCCCGATCCCGGAAACCCGCAATTACGTCCAGCGCGTGATGGAAAACGCGGTCGTCTACGAGGCGATGAACCCCGCGCGGGCGCGCTATCGCGGAGGCAATCCGCTGAGCCATTTCCTCGGCAAGAATACGCCGGGCTGACCAGCACGGCGGGCAAGCGCGGCACCTTCCCTCCCGGCCGTCCCTTCCCTAAACGCGCACCATGAAGCCTGACGGTCCCCCGATCACCCCCGCTGGCATGGCGGCGTTGCGCGCCCGGTACGATCACCTGCTCGGCACCGAGCGCCCGGCCATCGTCGATGGTGGTCAGCTGGGCGGCAGGGAATGGCGATCGTTCGGAAAACGGCGACTACATCTATGGGCGCAAGCGCATGCGCGAGATCGACCGGGAACTGGCGTTCCTGGCGCGGCGGATGAAGGCGCTGCGGGTGATCGATCCGGCGGGCCAGACCGACAAGTCGCGCGCGTGGTTCGGCGCGACGGTGGTGATCGCCGACGATGACAACAATCATCGCACGGTGACACTGGTCGGCGATGACGAGCAGGACGTAAGCCTGGGCCGGATCGGCTGGAGCGCGCCGCTCGCCCGGGCGCTGCGCGGGGCGGCGGTCGGAGACGTGAAAACGGTGCATCTGCCGGGCGGCGAGAAGACGTGGGAGGTGCTGGAAATATCTTGACCCTAAGTCCCCGGCGCGACCATGCCCGGTATCCGTGCGGCTGAAAAACCGGGCTAATTGGCGGCCGAATCCTGCCGCGCTTGACATTTTCCGCTGCGGCATAGCCAAAGCCGCATCAGGGATAGCGCGTAAGCACACGACAATCCCATGGGGAGAACGGATTTTCTGGCGGGCCATCGGCTGGCACGCGGTGGGGAATGGTGTGCGGCCGGCGCCGAAGGGAACCGCCGCGTGAAGATCGCGCCGATAAACGGGCCAGAGGAGGCCGCCCCCCTGAGCGAGGCGCGCTATGCCAGCGGTTTCGGCTGCGTCCGCTGCGGCTGCACGGTGTTCCGCTATTGCATTGCCAAACGCGACGACGGCGTATCAAGCCTTGCCGCGCATCCGTTTCTGTTGTGCCCGACATGCCTCGAACTGCTCGGCACCGGCATTTCAGATCAGGCCTTTGCCGCGATCCGCGCCCGGCCGATGGCGCGCCGGTCGTTTTTTCGAACACTAGCCGCGCAGTTGAACCGAGTAACGCTTTGAGCTGGCCATCAGGGTTAACGCGAAGTGGCGTTACCCAGCTTTTGTCAACCATAGCCATGGCAGGACACGCTGGCCGGAATGCGGCTGCCGGAATGCGGCTGCCGACACGGTACCGGGCACCCCACGGGTCGAGCCACCGATCCATGGGACACGGCCAAACAGGGGGAAACGCAAGGGCATGGACAGCTATGATCTGATCGTCATCGGCAGCGGTCCCGCCGGACGCCGCGCCGCGGTGCAGGCGGCCAAGCTCGGCAAGCAGGTGTTGGTGATCGAGGGCCGCCGCAGGGTGGGCGGCGTTTCGGTGCACACCGGCACGATCCCGTCGAAAACCCTGCGCGAAACCGCGCTGAACCTGTCGGGCTGGCGCGAGCGCGGATTCTACGGCAGTTCTTATCGGGTCAAGAAAGAAATTTGTGGCAATGACCTCGGGATCCGCCTGACCAAGACGCTGGAACACGAAGTCGATGTGCTGGAACACCAGTTCCAGCGCAACAACGTTCGCACGATCGCGGGCATGGGCCGGTTCATCGATCCGCATACGATCATGGTCCGCTGCGGCGACGGCAGCGACCTGCCGGTTTGCGGCGAACGCATCCTGATCGCGGTCGGCACCGAACCGTTCCGCCCCGAAAGCATCCCGTTCGACGATGAGCACGTGCTCGACAGCGACGCGATCATCAACGCCCCGCGCGTGCCGCGCAGCCTGACGGTGATCGGCGCGGGGGTGATCGGGATCGAATATGCGACAATCTTTTCCGCGCTGGACGTGCCAGTCACGCTGATCGAACCGCGCGAGACGTTCCTCGATTTCATCGACCGCGAAATCATCAATGAATTCGTCCACATCCTGCGTGATCGCGGGATGGTCATCCGGCTTGGCTGCCCGGTCGACCGGATCGAGAAGGGGGCTGATGGCTGGCCGGTCACCTGGCTGGCCGACGGCCGCCGGATCCGCTCCGACATGGTGCTCTATGCCGCCGGCCGGCAGGGCGCGATCGGCGAACTGGACCTCAAGAAATGCGGCCTGGCCGTGGACCATCGCGGCCGCCTGACGGTCAACCCCGATACCTTCCAGACCGAGGTCGAACACATCTACGCGGCCGGCGACGTGATCGGGTTTCCCAGCCTTGCCTCCACCTCGATGGAACAGGGCCGGATTGCCGCCTGCCATCCTGTTCGTGTTTCTTCAAATAGCCTAGTCTTGGGAAGG
>JANLUV010000034.1:0-1809 GCA_031363685.1 Alphaproteobacteria bacterium
GCCTGATCGGCGCGCCGTTCTTCCTTGCGCTGCTGCTGCGTCTGCGCCGGGGCACGGCGCTGGACGGGGGGCTGGCATGAGCCTTGCTGCCAACGGCCTGGTTCTGGCCGGACGCCTCGCCGGGGTCACCGTTACACTTGAGCCGGGCGCGGTCACCGCGATTGTCGGCCCCAACGGCGCGGGCAAATCGACGCTGCTCGGCTGCCTTGCCGGCCTGATCGCCCCGGCGGCCGGAAGCGTGTCGCTGGGCGGAGCGCCGCTTGCCGCGCTTCCCCCGCGCGACCGCGCGCGACGGATCGGGTTCCTGCCGCAAACCCCGGAAATCGCGTGGGACGTCACGGTCGAAACGCTGGTCGGGCTGGGCCGGCTGCCGTGGCAAGGCGGACCGCTGCACCGGCCCCGCGCCACCCGCGAGGACGACGAGGCGGCCGTTGCCGACGCGCTGGCGGCGATGGACCTTGGCGCCTTGCGCCAGCGCCCGGTCTTGCGCCTGTCGGGCGGCGAACGCGCCCGCGCGCTGGCGGCCCGCGTGCTGGCCGGACGGCCGTGCTGGGTGCTGGCGGACGAGCCGCTGGCGAACCTTGATCTGGCCCATGCCGCTGCGCTGGTCGGGCGCCTGAAAGATCACGCCCGCGGTGGAACCGGGGTGGTGCTGGTCCTGCATGATCTGGCCACGGCGATGAACCATGCCGACCGGGTGGTGGTGCTGCAAAACGGCGCCATCGCCGCTGATGGCCCGCCCGCCGAGGCGCTGACGGCAGGCCTGATCCGGTCGGTCTGGGAGGTGCCGGCCCGTTGGCTGGGCGAGGCGGGGAAGCGTGCGCTGGCGCTGGGCTGAACCCGATCATCGCCCCGGGTGCGGCGGCTTCAGCCGCGAGCCCGGGCTTTGCGAGCCACCCGCTTGTTCTTGGCCGCGCCCAGCCGTTCCAGCGGATTTACCAGCGCTTCATAGCGCCCGAACAGGTGTTCCACCCGGTCCCGGTCGGAAGCGAAGGCGGCCGCGCGATAGAGGCGGTCCACGGCGGCATCGAGCGCGGCATGGGCCTTGCGCAAGTTGGCGGGCATGGTGTCGGGATCGTACAGGTCGGCCAGGCTGGACGTAGGATGCGCAGCGCGGGAGGCGGTGTCTGGCCACGGGAAGGTGTTGTGAACTAAAGAATTAGAATACTGATAGTCTCTTTTTGTTCGCCATCCGAATGTTGTCATCCATGCTATGGGCGACGCCGACGTGATAAAGTCAAATGTCAGAATAAAACGACCCTAAATAAACTGGCCTATACCTCTAAAAATTATTTACAGTTTACAGAAAATAACCGTAATATATTTTATTTCTCATATAACTTTTGAATCAAAAAGTATTTGGTATTTGGTTATATTTTATCTGAAAACACTGCCGCATACTGGCTCCAAAGCTATGTGCGTGCTTTGTCGCTCTTGCTGCTCGCATCCGCTATCGCCTTCGTTCGCTCCACGACAGCGGGATATGCGTCACTCCCCTTGACGGGCCTTGTCCAACCCAATGCCCGGTTTGCCAAGTTGCAAGACGGCGCGGCCGCCCCCACATTTGCGGGCTTCATGGTGCGTTCCCGCGTGCCGCTTGCCTCTCCCGAACAAATGTGGAACATCCGCAACTTATGTCGCTTAGCAAAATCACCGTGCGCGGCGCGCGCGAGCATAATCTCAAGGGTTTCGATGTCGAACTGCCGCGCGATAGCCTGATCGTCATCACCGGGCTGTCAGGCTCGGGGAAATCGAGCCTCGCGTTCGATACGATCTATGCCGAGGGCCAGCGCCGCTATGTCGAGAGCC
>JANLUV010000044.1:0-2225 GCA_031363685.1 Alphaproteobacteria bacterium
TGCCGAGAAAGACGCCCTTCAGATTGATGGCAATGGTGCGGTCTAAATCGTCTTCCGGATAGTCGGCGGTTTTTGCCATTGCACCCTGCACGCCGGCATTGTTGCACAGGATATCGAGCCTGCCGAACCGTTCCATCGCCAGCTCCAGCATCGCCCGCACATCGGCAGAATTTGATACGTCGGCGCGAACGGAAACACAGTTCCCACCGGCCATAGCCGCAGTTTCTTCCTCGGCACCCGAGATATCGGCAGCGACCACGCAGGCGCCTTGTCCGGTGAAAAGCTTCGCCATTGCGCGCCCCATCCCCGAACCTGCGCCTGTCACCACTGCGACTTTTCCTGCCAGCCGCTCACCCATTTGATTTCTCCCGCAAAACTGCCGTTACGTTCTGATCAGGCGGGCACTTCAAACCGCCGGGGGCCAGCCTCACGCATGCGCGTAAGATGCACCTCGCGCCGTGCCTGCCCCGCCGCGCTAATCCTCTCCGGCGACCAGTCAAGGCCGTTATCCGCCTTGAGCGTAACGCCTGACACACCGGGCAACGCCGATACAATCCGCGTCGTCTCAGTCTTGAAGAAGCCGATCATGTGGCAGAATGGCGATGTGAGCCGCAAAGTCAGCGTCACATGCCCGTCAGGCGCGATGTCCACCGTATCGAGGATGCCCATCTCGTCGAGTCCCAGCGGCACTCCGGAGGCCACGCTGCACGGATCCTTGATCGCATCCACCTGCCGGCGGATCAGCGCTGCGAGCGTGTGATCGTTGTTCGGTTCTGGGCGCGGCTCAGGCATTGGCCGCCATTCCGCTGGCTGACTGGCCAGCCGCCTGCATGTGCGGAAGGGTCGAATAGGGCGGCGGGAAACCAGACTGCTTGGCAACTTCAAACGCATCGCCGGCGATGCCCGCCTTGAGCTTGGCCAGATCCAGCCCGTGCAGCTTGGCAAAGGTTCCCGCCAGCATGTTGGCCTTGTCATCCCGTGTGATCTGCCGGAGCGGCTTGAACAGGCCGCCGTTGGCAAGCATATCCTCTGGAATCTCGAAATTGACGAATGCCTCCAGCCCGGGCTGCGGGTGATGCAGCGTGCCGCCGGAGCCCCAAAACAGTCTGTTCAGCATGTCGCTGCCACCAACGCGGCAAAGCCCCAACAGGATCTCCGCAAATGTGCGCGGACGACGCTCGACGATGATATTCTGGATTTCCATGTTGATATAGATGTTCGGGAAGCGCGCGAGCAGCCACGCGGTTTCTTCCATGAACGCAAGTCCGCCATGGACGATCTCGAAATTGAGATGCGGGAAATCGGTCGCCGCATTTTCGATATCATTGGGATTATACGCCTGCCCTACCGCGAAGGGGCCGATCGGCACCGCCTTGTGCACGGCGACATGGCGCAGTCCCAACTTCGAGGCTTGCTCATAAAGCGGATAGATCAGCTTGGGATCATCCATGCGCCATGACACCGGAGCGTGACCATCCCAGCTGGTCGGATAAAGCTTCAGGCCCAGCGGGTTGAGCTCCTTGACTTGGGCCTCCATCGAAGCCAGCGCGTCAGCTCCTTTCAGCGGATCGACGCAGGCATAGGCGCCAATAAAACGGTTGGGATAGAGCTCCAGCGCCTCGCGCGCCTTGGCGAGCGAAGAGTAGCCATCCTTGAACGAAGATATCGCCAGGGGGTGATATACCGCAACGTCGGTATCGCTCTCGCGGAAGATCAGGCTGGCCAGGTCATCGACCCGCCAGTCGATCAGATACTGCTCGCGCGTCATCGCATAGCGGCGATCTGGTGGGTCGGCGGCCAGGTTGTAGGCGAGTTCCACCATTGCCAGGCCGAGCGACGGATCCTCCCAGTTCTCCGGCGTATGGTTGTAGGCATGCGTCACGGCATCAAGCACGAACAGCCCGTCGATCATAACCTTTTCCCAAACAACGGGCCGCCTTGCGGCCTTCGATGGGTTAAAGGTTAACTCCGTCCGCCCACTCCGTCAACACTATCGTGGAAAAGGGTCGCGAAGGGGCAGTTCGGATCTAAAGAACCACCTGTCACCGTAATTCCGTACGGCGGGAATTTGGGGGATTAGACGCCTAATTAGAATTGTGTCCCCGGAACTCCACCCGGAACTCCTTGCAGCGCAAGCCGGTCGCAATCAGGGCGGAGCGCGCTGAAGTTCGCCGCTGAGGGCGCCCAGAAATTCACCTCGCCGAGGTTCGGCTGCTGGCGCAGCA
>JANLUV010000057.1:0-3223 GCA_031363685.1 Alphaproteobacteria bacterium
CGACGAAGCATATCCGACCAAAAGTCTGGTTTCCTTCTCGGCTCCGCTCAGCCAGGCCCTTATAGGTGCCGAAGTCGGGGATGTACTCGCGTTCGGCGGCGACGATGATGGCATTGTAGTGTTGGAGATAGTTCCGGATAGTTCCGGGTAGTTCCGGGGACGCAATACTAATTAGGCGTCCGGCCCGGTCGGTGCTATGCTGCGGCGCTTGTTGGGCGCGGAAGAATGGATCGCCCGCCAGGAGGAAGTTCTGGCGCGCAAGCCGACCCCGGCGCGGCGTGGTCCACAAGGGAAAGGTTAATTAGTATTGTGTCCCCGGAATAGAGTGGGATTGAACGCGTAGTTCGGGGAGCAAGCTACCCATCGGGCCGATCCATCGGCGCGCCCGATCAAACGGCCGGCATTGGCAATTGGACTGCGCGGGCGATCAGGCAGACACCGGGCAAAAATCCGTGGAGAGACGCCCATGCTGACCAAGGCCGACGATTATCCGATCCACCAGACCCCCGAACCGATCGCCTTTTCGGGAACTGACCGGAACTTCTACGACCGCTATTTCTTCAACGGGTTCGAGCCCGATGGTGCGGTATTCTGGATGGTCGGACTGGGGGTGTACCCGCACCTCAACGTGATCGACTGCCACTTCTCGATCCTGGTCGATGGGGTGCAGCATTGCCTGCGCGCCTCGCGCATATTGGCCAGCGAGCGGATGGACATCTCGGTCGGACCGATGAAAATCGACGTGGTCGAACCGCTGAAGGTACTGCGCTTCACCGTGGCCGAGCAGGACGGCATTGCCGCCGAACTGACCTTTACCGGCCGCGCCTTCCCGATCGAGGAGCCGCGCTTTACCCGCCGGGTCGGCACGCGCGGGTTCATGGACATCACGCGGATGACCCAGAACGGCCACTGGCAGGGCTGGATCAGCATCGACGGCAAGCGGATCGAGCTTTCGCCCAAGGCGATGGGGACGCGCGACCGGTCTTGGGGCATCCGCCCGGTGGGCGATTCCGATACGCAAGCGGTGGTCCCGACCGGGCTGCAGGGCTATTTCTGGCAGTGGACGCCGCTCAGCTTCTCCGACGTCAGCCTGTTCTACCACATCTCGGCCGAGCCCGACGGGACGGTGTGGAACACCCGGGCTGCGCTGGTACCCGATGGTGCCCGCGCCGAAGACATCCGCGAGACAACCCAGGCCCGCATCGCAACCACGCTGGTCCCGGGCACGGTCTGGCCCGAGCGCGGGGTGCTCACTGCCGAATTCGGAGCAGGGGAATGGCAGGTGGAAATGGTGCCGTTCCAGAGCTTCTTCATGAAGGGCGCAGGCTATTTCCACCCCGAATGGTACCACGGCCGCTATCACGGACCGCTGGTGATCGAGCGCGAGGACTTCGTGGTCGCCACGCTTGATCCGGCGCCGATGCAGAACTGGCATGTCCAGCGCCTGTCGCACATCCGCCTGACCCGGCCCGATGGCCGCACCGAACAATCGGTCGGTGTGTTCGAGCAGGCGATCATCGGTGCCTATGCCCCGCTGGGCATTACCAACGAACGCCAGATTTCGCGCTGGGACCAGAAGGACTGAAACCCGACTCACTGAAACCCGGCCATCCGCGAATCTATCGACAATCCCGATAAATGGGGGCATTCTCCCGCCCAGTTCCGGCCAACGACCGGGGGCGGGAGACGGCCATGTTTCATCCTGACTTGCGCCTGCTGCGCTGCTTTGCCGCGATTGCCGACACCGGATCGGTGACGCGCGCGGCCGAGCGCCTGCACCTGAGCCAGCCGACGGTATCGGGCCAGATCCGCGAACTGGAACAGGCGCTGGGTTTCGGGCTGTTTCACCGCACCTCGCGGTCGGTAGTGCTGACCCCGCAGGGCGAACGGCTGCTACCGCACGTTACGGCGGTGCTGGCGCAGACCGAGCGGGTGCGCCGCGAGGTCGAGGATATCCGGGCCGAGGAAACCCGCCATTTCCGCCTCGGTGCCGCGATGTACAGCATGGACATTGCCGAGCGGGTGGAACTGCTCGACGCCTATGCGGAAGGCGCGCCGGACTATTGCCTGACCATCGATTCGCGCCTGCAGAGCGACCAGATCACGGACCTTGTCGATGAACGGCTGGATGCCGCGCTGCTGCTGGGCGTGGCCACCCCGACCTGGATGCACAAGCCGGCGACCACCAAGCCAGGGGTGATCGTGAACGAGATCACCTATCCCGACAGCCTGCGCCGGGTGGTGCTGCGCCGCCGCCGGATCGGGCTGCGGGTGCCGCGCGGATCGCCGCTGGCCGGGTACGAGGTAATTCCGCAAGCCGCGCTGGCCGGGCAGCAGATTGCTACGCTGAGCATCGAACACGGCCACGTCATCGTCGATCCGATCAACAGTTTCCTTCAGTCGAGCGGGGCGGTGCTGGTCAGCCACAACGAGGGCACGGCGTTTGCGATCGAGCGTCACGCCGAGCGCCACGGGATCAGCGCGGTCGGGATCGGCTGGTATCCCACCCCGCCGGGACTGGTCCACCGCGACGTGGAAGGCATGGACTTCCACCTGGAGTTCGCGGTGGTCCTTGGCGCGGGTGCCAATCGCGCGGCGCACCATTTCTTCGAATTCGCCGGCCACTGGCAAGGCGAGCGCGAGAAGGCTGCGCCCCCGGATGCGCTGGTCGCCTGATCCAGCCTACCGCTCGTCGAGAATTGCCATCGCCCCGGCATCGAGCACGTGGGTTACGTGCCGGTCAAGCATGGTCAGGAACAGGCGGTCGCCGCGTTCGGTGCGGTTGACCAGCATGGCGGCGCAGACCGCGACATTGATCCCGGCAAAGGTGAAGTGGCGGTAGTCCTCGGCCAGATCCGCCGGCGAATAACCGGACACGCCCTGCTCCACCAGTTCGCGGTGATAGCTGCCCAGCAGGTCCTCCTCGATTTCGCGGCGGTCGGCCGGAGCAAACGCGCCGCCCGTCAGGTAGGCAACATCGCCCGCATTGTGCCCGAGCGCGGCAGTCTGCCAATCGACCACGATGATCCGCCCGTCATCGCCGAACAGCATGTTATCCGGGCGATAATCGTTGTGAGTCACGCAGCGCGGCCGGTCGAGCAGGCGGCTATAGGCTTCGAACCGCTCGGCAAACCGGTCGCACACGCGGACCATGTCGGCGGTGAGCCGGTCGGCATAGCGATCCCGAAAGGCGGGCCACTGGGCGCGCAATACCTCGGGCGCA
>JANLUV010000169.1:0-4119 GCA_031363685.1 Alphaproteobacteria bacterium
TCGGCCGAACGCTCGTCGCTGCGCAGGAACGCCGCGAGGACATAGGAAGCGAGCGAGGTCATCTCGAGCCCGATATAGAGCGTGAGGAAGTCGGTCGCCGAAACCATCATGCCCGTGCCCAGCGCGGCCAGCAGGACCAGCACCGGATATTCCGTGCGCATCGCCCGAACCCGATCGAAGAACTGCGGGGCCACGGCCAGCGCGGCGATAGCCGAACCATAAATCAGCAGCTTGGCAAAGCTGGCGAATGCGTCGGCGCGGAACTGGCCGTCAAAAGCGACGGTATCCGGCCCCATCGCGCCATTCGCCAGCGCCGGGGCGACCATCACCATGGCGGCGGCGAGCACCACGATCGCGGCGATGCTGGCCACGCGCGCCAGCTTGTCGCCGCCCCATCCGGCAACAAGCAGCAGGATCAGCGCGCCCACGCTCAGCAGTTCTTCCGGCGCCACCAGAAGCAGCGAGTGCTGCCAATCCATCAGTGCGCCCCCTCATTGTGTTCGCTCATATGCGCTTCGGCAGGTACTTTGCCGGCGGTGACTTTCGCGTCGCCAGCGGGCCTGGCCCGGGCAACACGTGCGTCAAGCGCGGCGATGTCGGCCCGCATCGGGGCCAGGAAACTTTCAGGATAAACGCCCATCCACAGCACCGCGAGCCCGAGCGGAACGACCATCGCGAGTTCGCGGAAGGTCAGATCGGTCATCGCGGCGGTATCGGCATGCTTCTGCTCGCCGAACACCACGCGCCGATAGAGATAGAGCATGTAGGCCGCGCCCAGAATGATACCCGTGGTGCAGACCAGCGCCACCCAGCTCGATACCTGGTAGATCCCGCCGAGCGCGAGGAACTCGCCAACGAAGCCGCTGGTTCCAGGCAGACCGATCGAGGCCATCGTGAACAGCATGAAGAACAGGGCGTAACGCGGCATGTTGATCGCCAGCCCGCCGTAACGGTCAATCTCGCGCGTGTGCAGCCGGTCGTAAATGATGCCAACGCACAGGAACAGCGCGCCCGCCACAAGGCCGTGGCTGAGCATGACGAGCATCGAGCCTTCAAGGCCTTGCACGTTGAAGGCGAACAACCCGATCGTCACGATCGCCATGTGGGCGACCGACGAATAGGCAATCAGCTTCTTCATGTCGTGCTGGACCAGCGCGATCAGCGAGGTGACCACCACCGCGATCATCGACAGCGCAAAGATCAGCCAGGCGAACTGCGCCGATGCTTCGGGGAACATCGGCAACGAAAAGCGGATGAAGCCGTAGCCGCCCATCTTCAGCAGCACGCCGGCCAGAATGACCGATCCGGCGGTCGGCGCCTGCACGTGGGCATCGGGCAGCCAGGTGTGGACCGGCCACATCGGCATCTTTACCGCGAAGCTGGCGAAAAACGCCAGGAACAGCCAGGCCTGGGCCTGCGGCGCGAAATTGTAAGCCATCAGCGTCGGGATGTCGGTCGTTCCGGCTTCGTGCGCCATCCACAGCATCGCGATCAGCATCAGCACCGAACCGAGCAGCGTATAGAGGAAGAATTTGTAGCTGGCGTAGATCCGCTCTGCCCCGCCCCAGATCCCGATGATCAGGTACATCGGGATCAGCCCGGCTTCGAAGAAGATGTAAAACAGGTACAGGTCCTGCGCCGCGAACACGCCGATCATCAGCGTTTCCATCAGCAGGAACGCGGCATAATATTCGCCGACGCGCTTCTGCACTGCTTCCCAGCTGGCGCCGATGCAGATCGGCATCAGGAACACCGTCAGCACGATCAGCATCAGCGCGATGCCGTCGATCCCCAACGCCCAGTCAAAGCCGGCGAACAGCGGCACCTTCTCGACGAACTGCCACTGCGGGCCGCCGATCTGGTACTGGTGCCACAGCACGATGCCGAGGACGAAATCGATCGCGGTCGCGCCCAGCGCGATCTGGCGCGGGAGACGGCCGTTGGTGGCGAGGCATGCAATGGCGCCGACCAGCGGCACGAGCAGCATCAGCGAGAGGATGGGAAAGCCGTTCATCGTTAGCGCACCATCACCCAGCTGATCCCCATCACAAGTCCGATGAGCATGACCAGCGCATAGCTGTAGAGGTAGCCCGACTGGACCCGCTGCGCGACGCGCGAGCCCTGGGCGACGACCCATGCGGCCCCGTTCGGGCCGAAGCGGTCGATGATCCCGACATCGCCGACCTTCCAGAACACCCGGCCCAGCCAGAACGCCGGGCGGACGAACAGGAAGTTGTACAGCTCGTCGAAATACCACTTGTTGAACACGAACCGGTGGATGACGCCGAATTGCGCGACGAATGCGGCCGGGAACCGGGGGTTCTTCAGGTAGGCATACCATGCGATGGCAAAGCCCAGCGCCATCACCGTGAACGGTGCCCACTTCACCCACAGCGGCACATGATGCATCGCGTGAAGCACGTGTTCGCTGAACGCGAGGCTGCCCTTCCAGAACGCACCCTCGCCTTCGCTGATGAACGCGCCATGGAACACGAAGCCCGCGAACACCGCGCCGAGGCTCAGCAGGCCGAGCGGGACGAGCATGGCCAGCGGGCTTTCGTGCGGGTGATAACCGCCGGTGCTGCCGGCAGGCGCGTGATCGTCATGCCGGTGGGCGTCGTGCGCAGGGGCGTGCCCGGCAGCTTCCTCGGTCGGCGCATCGTGATGCGCGCTGTGACCGTGCCCGTCGTGCAGGGCGTGCTGGATATGCTCGGATTGCGCCCAGCGCGGCTGGCCGTAGAAGGTCAGGAACACCAGCCGCCACGAATAGAAGCTGGTCATCAGCGCGGCGCTGATCCCGCACCAGAAGGCGAAGCTGCCCAGTTCAGAGCCGCTGCCGTAAGCCGCCTCGAGGATCGAATCCTTCGAATAGAACCCGGCAAAACCGAACACGTCGACAATCCCGACCCCGGTGATCGCCAGCGTGCCGGCCATCATCGCCCAGAACGTCCACGGGATCTCCTTCCGCAGCCCGCCGTAATACCGCATGTCCTGTTCGTGGTGCATCGCGTGGATCACCGAACCGGCACCGAGGAACAGCAGCGCCTTGAAGAAGGCGTGGGTGAACAGGTGGAACATCGCCGCGCCATAGGCGCCGACCCCGGCTGCAAAGAACATGTAACCCAGCTGCGAACAGGTCGAATAGGCGATAACGCGCTTGATATCCCACTGCGTCGTACCGACCGTGGCGGCGAAGAAACAGGTTGCCGCGCCGATGAAGGTCACGAAGCCGAGCGCGGCCGGGCTGGCCTCGAACATCGGCGACAGGCGGCAGACCATGAAGACCCCGGCGGTGACCATCGTTGCCGCATGGATCAGCGCCGAAACCGGGGTTGGGCCTTCCATCGCATCAGGCAGCCAGGTGTGCAGGCCAAGCTGCGCCGATTTGCCCATCGCGCCGATGAACAGCAGGATGCACAGCACCGTCATCGTATCGAAGCGGTAGCCGAGGAACCCGATGGTGGAACCCGCCATCGCCGGCACGGCATGCAGGATTTCCGGGATCGAGACGGTGCCGAACACCAGGTACGTGCCGAAAATGCCGAGCATGAAGCCCAGGTCACCCACGCGGTTGACCACGAAGGCCTTGATCGCGGCGGCGCAGGCCGAGGGCTTGCGGAACCAGAACCCGATCAGCAGGTACGAGGCGAGACCGACACCTTCCCAGCCGAAGAACATCTGGACGAGGTTGTCCGCCGTCACCAGCATCAACATCGCAAATGTGAACAGCGAGAGATAGGCGAAGAAGCGTGGCTGGTCCGCATCCTCGTCCATGTAGCCCCAGCTGTAGAGATGGACGAGCGCCGAAACGCTGGTGACGACGACCAGCATGACCGCCGTCAGCGTATCGACGCGCAGCGCCCAGTCGAACGACAGCGTGCCCGATTGCACCCAGTGCAGCACCCGAACGACGCTGACTTCGGCGGTGCCGCTGACAAATGACAGGAAGATCGGCCACGACAGCGCGCAAGCTACGAACAGCGCGCCGGTCGTGATTACCTTGGCGGGCAGCGCGCCCAATGCCTTGTTACCCAGCCCGGCAACAATCGCGGCCAGCAGCGGCAGGAAGACGATAAAGAGGATCGGATGCACGTGGATTACCCCTTCATCCGGTTCACG
>JANLUV010000179.1:0-3210 GCA_031363685.1 Alphaproteobacteria bacterium
GACGCTAAAGCCGGCTTATCGCAAGTCCTGGGCAAGTATCTGACGGGCCTCTGTGGCAATGGCCTCGGCAATCGTTCGATAGCTTTCCGCATAGGCGACCCCCTCTCGCCATATGGCAGCTATCGACCGACTGGCGCTCCAGTCACTCAGTTTAAGCCGCGCGACCATGTTTGCACCGCCCACTTCAGACCGAAGATAGAGTTCCGGCAAAATGGCAAAGCCCAAGCCTGAGCCGCACATCTGACGAAGGCTATCCAGACTGGTCCCTTCATAATCCTCGAGGATTTCGGCACGCAGATCTTCGCAAATTTCGCGAACCTGGCGATGCGCGTGATGGCGGCGGTCCATGCTCAGGAAACCGATACCGGCCAGGTCCTGCCTGCGGACCAGTGCGGCCTGGGCAACCGGATGCTCGGGCGGAGAAACGATATGCAGCGGCTCGCGAAATAGCGGCTCGATGTGCAGATTGTCGCCGCTGATCGGAATCGGCGACAGCAGCATGTCGAGTTCGCCGCGCGCCAGTTCGCGCACCTGTTCATCAGGGATGCCTTCACGAATATACAGCCGCATATCCGGATAGCGCCGGTGCAGCGAAGCAACAATACCTGGCATCAGGTAAGGTCCCAGTGTCGGCGTAATGCCAAAGCGGATGGTACCGCCCAAACCGACCTTCGACCGGCGCGCCAGGTCTTCGACGTCCTTCACATCGAGCAGGATCTTGCGGGCGCGCGCCACGATTTCCCGTCCGATCGGGGTAAGCTGGGCCGGGCTTCCGCCGCGTTCGACCAGCGTCACCCCGAGAAGCGCCTCAAGCGCACGGATTTGCTGGCTCAGCGTAGGCTGGGCGATATGCACCGCTTCAGCGGCGCGGCGGAAATTACGATAGTCCGCCAAGGCGACGAGATACCTGAATTGACGAAGCGTGCTCATGGCGACCTCTGATGGATATAGACTATCAAAATTATGATAAAAACGCGATTTAAACAATCATGCGGATTGGCCGATCTTGCTCGCCATGGAGGGCACATGTAAATTCGCGTCCAATCGCGGCTCTGGCGCGATTTCCGTGCAAATTTGACGCGGATGCAGCTTCGGATCCGGGCAATGGAGCCGGGATCTGGCGGCGAATGCGCACGGCAGGCTGCACGGGTGGGCTGCGCGTCGTGACGGCATGGGTGACAAAGCGCCGCCGCGACGAAACGACTGGTCAGCCCGCCGGCGCCAGCGGCAGTGCTCGCAGCATCGCACGCGACATCACCAGCGAGCGTGCGAGCGGATCGGCGCGGGTCGCCATGGTCAATGCGATCGTGGAAACCGCCAGCCCCGCACTGATCGAGGCTCGCACGCTGCTGGACCTGTTCCATGCCATGATCCCAACCAGAAAGCCGGAGCAGCTCGAACTGTGGATCGAGGCGGCCCAGACCAGCCAGATCGCCGCGTTCGCAACTGGGATCAGAACCGACCAGGCGGCGGTCCACACCGCAATCGTCGAACCCTGGTCAAGCGGTCAGGTTGAAGGCCAGATCACTCGTCTGAAGCTCGTCAACCGCCAAATGTACGGTCGCGCCAACCTCGACCTGCTCCAAGCCGGGCTGATGGCGGCATGACGTACTCCCTGCACGGAAAGTGAGTCAGCGCCGCGCCTGGACGCGAAAAGGGGGGCGCAGCTGGAAGCGAATTGCCAGCGCGGGCGGGCAGAGAACTTCCTGTAGCCCATTGCTCGCAGCTCGCGGCCCAGCGTGAAGCGCGTCACCGACAAGCCGAACTCGTCCCGGATCCATTGCCCCAGATCGACAAGCCGCCGCCTGAGCTGGTCGAAGGGGCACGACGCCGTGGGCCGCAGGGATCGCCCCTGACTCGACTTGTCCGAGCAAGCGGGCGCGCTGTTCTTCGTTCAGGATCGAGACCCTGCCCGGTGCCTTGCGGGTGGCCAACCCCTCGGGTCCGGCTTCGTTGAACCGCAAGACCCAGTCTCGCACGATCTGCAGCGTCACCCCGGCCATTCTGGCCGCCTCATTTCTGCTCCCGCCGTCCAGGATCACCGCCAAAGCCAGAACCCGCCGAACCTGATCGGCATCGCGACAACGCCGCGTAAAACGGCGTAAATCCGCCGAAGTGTAGTCCGATCGAACCCCAATCGCTGCCGCCATCGCAAGCCCCCTCAAGCTTGCTGCAACGAATCAGAACATCACCAGCTTGGAAAGCCCCACCCTGAGTCAGGCTCAACGCACCGTGGTATAAGGCGCGGGACTTGTCCCGCGCCCTCACCCGGCTCACCTCGTCTTGAAGCTGAGCGTCACGCCGTAGGTGGTCGGCCTGCCGGCGAGGCGCGCCGAGCTGTCGCTCGACGGGATCACGGCAGTCCAGTAGTACTTGTTGAAGATGTTCTTGCCCCACACCATCACCTTCCACGCACCGTCCGGACCTTCGTAGCCGAGACGGGCATCGGCAGTGGCATAGCCGTTGATCATGTAGGGGTTCTTGCCTGCGCCCGGCGCGATCCGGAAGCGGACGTTACCGGTGGTCGGCAGGGTGGTGTCTTCGCCGCCGATCGCCGCAGTCTGGTTGGTGCGTGCGCTGACGGTGAAGCCAGCGAACGGAGTCCCACCGTTCGACAGTTCGTGACGATAGTCAACGTTGACCGAGCCCGACCATTCCGGCGTGTACGGAACGCGCATACCCGCCAGGTTTTCGGTATTCGGGGTGGCGCCGGTCGGATCGAAGTTGCCCGGACGCGCGTCGATGTCGTTATCGACACCGCCGAAGATGTCATACCCGGTGAACTTCAGGATCTTCGAGTTCAGGTACGTCACCGCACCGCTGACGGTCAGCCCGCGCGTCGGACGCAGGGTCAGATCGGCTTCGACGCCCCAGATCCGCGACTTGGGCACATTGACGAGGGTGTCAAGTGTACCGAAGATCGCATCGAACAGCTTCCCGCGGATCTGCTTGTCGCGGTAATCCATGTAGAAGCCGGCGGTGTTGAACTGGATCTTGCCGTCCATGGCCTGCACCTTCAGGCCGGCTTCATAGGACGTCACCTTTTCCTGAGTCACCGGCAGCGCCGAGGTGAACGCCGCTGCGGCAATCGTCGGGAAGCTGCCCGCCTTGTAGCCGCGCGAGACGTTTGCGTAGAACAACGCGCGATCGGTGATCTTGTAATCGAAACCAGCACGCCACGAGAAGTTGCTCTGCTTCAGCGTCGCCTGG
>JANLUV010000186.1:0-3909 GCA_031363685.1 Alphaproteobacteria bacterium
GCGGTGGGGGTGGACGGCCTGTTCATCGAGACTCACCCCGATCCGGCGCGGGCATGGTCCGACGCGGCGACGGTGTGGCTGCTGGCCGGGCTGGAGCCGCTGCTGGCCGCCCTGACCGTGATCGACCGGGTGGTGAAAGGACTGACAGGGGCGCCTCATCCTGCCTGCACCAGCGCACCGCTTCCGGTAGTGCAGGCCTGAGCGGTGGCGACCCTGCCCCATGCAGCGCGCGGCGCGAATGCCAAGGTCTGGCCCGGCGGCGAAGCAGAGCCTGAGTCCGCGCCTGAGTGTGGATCGGCGGGAGCGCGGCTGTTGCCCTTCCGCCAGCCGGGGCGGCCTTCGCAACGGGACGTGGTGATCGATCTGAGCCGGCTGGTCGGCCGGGTGCGGCACCCGACGCCAAGCGGGATCGACCGCGTGGAACATGCCTATGCGCGGCATTTCCTGAGCCAGTACCGGACCGCGGCAAGCGGGGCTGCCGGTGGCGGGCGAACGGTGCGGTTTGTCGCCCGGTTCGGCGTGTTCGGCGCGCGTGAACTTCCGCTGCCGGCGGTAGAGCGGTTTCTTGACGCGCTGGAACGCGGGTGGTCGGGCGCCGACGGCGACAGCAAGCGCGACTGGCTGCGGCTGATCGCCACATCGCGCCGGGTGCGGGGCGGCGAGCGCGGCAGCGCGGGCGCCATCACTATCATCCCGTCGCACCAGAACTGGCACCGGCAGCGCTGGCTGGAAGCGCGGCGCGGGGCGCAGGGCCGGCTGGTGCTGTTCCTGCACGACACGATCCCGAGCGATTATCCCGAATATGCCCGCGCCGGCGGGGCGCAGCGGCACCTGCAACGGCTGGGCAACGCGCTGGCGGTGGCGGACGGCTTCATTGTCAATTCGGCGGCGACCGGCGCGGCGCTGCTGCGCCATGCCGACCACCCCTATCGCGGCCGGGTGACGGTGGCACCGATCGGGTTCGACGTGCCCGCAGCGGCCGCCCTGCCCTGCGCCGAAGCGGCGGATCGAGCGGCGGATGCCCGGCGCGACGATGAACGGCCCTATTTCGTCGCGCTGGGCACGATCGAACCGCGCAAGAACCACCTGTTGCTGCTGCACATCTGGCGGCGCCTGTCCGAATTGATGCCCGAGACGTCACCTGAAACGGCGCCCCGGCTGGTGCTGGTCGGCCGGCGCGGGTGGGAGAACGAAAATATCATCGACCTGCTCGATCGCAGCCCGGGGGTGCGCCGCCTGGTTACCGAGCATAACGCGCTGGGCGATGGCGAACTGGGCGGCCTGATCGCGGGCGCGCGGGCGCTGTTGATGCCGAGTTTTGCCGAAGGATTCGGGATGCCGGTAATCGAGGCGCTGACGCTGGGCGTGCCGGTGATCGCGGCCGACCTGCCGGTCTATCGCGAGACTGCCGGCGACCTGCCACGCTATCTCGATCCGCTGGACGGAACCGGGTGGCTGGCCGCGATCCTGGAATATTCCGACACGAATGCGCCGGACCGGCAGGCGCGGATCGCGCGGGCAAAAGGCTGGCGCGCGCCGAGCTGGGCCGGTCATTTCGCGCAGGTCGAGCATTTGCTGGAGGAACTGGACGCATGACGAGCCATCCCCTGCCCGGGCCCGGGCCTCGCCCCCTGCCCCGCGAAATTCAGCCGCCGCTGCGGATCCAGGCGAACGTGATCGGCGCGCTGATCATCCGCGAACTGCACACCCGGTTCGGGCGCGAGAACATCGGCTATCTGTGGATCTTCGCCGAGCCGATGCTGCTGGCGGTGGCGGTGGGCGCGCTCCATTCGCGGCAGCATGTGCCGATCGGCGGCGGGGTGCGATCGGTGCCGTTCGCGATTGCCGGCTATACGCTGTTCATCATGTTTCGATCGATGGTCAGCCGCGCGGAAACGCTGCTGGAAGCCAACCGCCCGCTGCTGAACCATCGCCGCGTGACGATCTTCGACATGCTGATCGCCCGCGCGCTGCTGGAAGCGGCGAGCACCACGATGGTGCTGGTGCTGTTGCTGGCGGGCGCGTGGGTGCTGGACCTGTTCGACGCCCCGGCCGACCTGCTGCTGATGGGCGGCGCGGTGGTGCTGCTGGCGTGGTTTTCGTTCGCGCTTTCGATGATCGTGACCACGCTGTCGCACGAAAGCCCGATGGCCGGACGGTTGATCCATCCGCTGCTGTACTTGTCGATGCCGCTGTCGGGCGCGTTCTTCACGATGCTGTGGGTGCCGCCGAGCTTTCGCGCCGTGCTGGGGTGGATCCCGACAGTGCCGATGTTCGAACTGCTGCGGCTGGGAATGTTCGACGGTTATCCGGCCGACTACACCGGGGCGGCCTATCCGATCGCGTGGTGCGGTCTGCTCACCCTTGTTGGCCTGGCCGGGCTGCGCATCCTGCGCCCGCGCGTGCAGCTGGCCTGATTCAAACTCGATCCGGGAAGTGCCATGGACCTCTCTCCTGCCCAAATGCCGACGCCCCCCAAGCTGGCGCCGCCGCCAATAGCGCCGTGGCTGCGCACGCGGCGCGGCGCCTATCTGCTGCTGGTGGTGGTGCCGACGCTGCTGGCGCTGACCTATCTCGCGCTGGTGGCCAGCGCGCAGTACGAAGCCAAGGCCGAATACGTGATCCGCGGCATGCAGCCCGAAACGCGCGCAGTGGGCGGGCTGGCCGAACTGATCGGCGGCGCGCAGGCGACCGGCGGCGCCGGTGCAGAGGCCGGAACGGTGCGCGATTTCCTGCAATCGCCCGATGCGATCGCGGCGTTGAAACAGCGCGGGATCGACGTGGTGGCGCTGTACCACCGCGATGACGTGGACATCGCGTCACGTCTGCGCTTTGCCCAGCCCCGCGCAGAGACGCTGCTTGAGTATTACCGCGATCACGTGAAGGTCGATTACGACAAGGAAGAAGGCGTGACGCACCTGTCGGTGCGCGCATTTTCGCCGGGGGATGCGCAGCGGGTGGCGCGGACGCTGATCGAGCTTGGCGAGGGGCAGGTCAACACCAACAACCAGCGCGCGCTGGCTGCCGGGATTGCGGTGGCACAAACCGATCTGACCGCCGCCGAGGCAGGCCTGATGAAAATCCAGCGCGACCTGACCGGGTTTCGCGATCTGACCGGCGATATCGATCCGCAGCGTAGCGGCGAAGGAGAGCGCCAGCAACTGCAGCAGGTGGAGGGCGAATTGGCCCGGCAGCAGGCCGAACTGGGCGCGATGCGCCGGGTGCTGGCGCCTTCAAGCCCGCAGGTCATCACCCAGCAGGGCCGCGTTGCCGCGTTGCAAGGGGCCGCTGCGTCGCTGCGATCGGGCCTGACTGGCGGCGGTGACAGCGCTGCGCGGCGGCTGGCGAGCTATGAAGAACTGAAGCTGCGGCAGGACTTTGCCAGCAAGCGCTATGAAACCGCGCGGGCCGCGCTGGAGGGCGCCAAGGCACGGGTGGCGAAGGACCGGATGTTCTTCGTGGCGGTGGTGACCCCGAGCCTGCCGGAAAAACCGATGCTGCCGACCCCGCTGCGGACCAGCCTGACTTTGCTGGTCGGGCTGACGGTGGCGTTCGCAATCGGCTGGCTGATCCTGGCGGGTGTGCACGAGCATCAGGCGGATTAGCAGCATTCCGGTTGAAGTTGATGCACCCCTTCGCGTCGGTGATCGGCAGGGTTGAGAAGCCCGGCGAAGCTGCGCGTCCGGGCTGGCGGCAGAACATCCCCACTTTGCCGCTCCCCTCACGAATACAGGTGAAGCGTCCCGGGTTTTCCGGAGGCTCCTATCTGTGAGCAGGAGCCGTGATGACGCCAAGGAACAAGTTTTCGCCAGAGGTCCGCGAGCGTGCGGTGGGGATGGTTGAGGAGCACCGGGGCGATTACGCATCGGAATGGGCGGCAATCACCGCGATTGCGGGGAAGATCGGCTG
>JANLUV010000229.1:0-2788 GCA_031363685.1 Alphaproteobacteria bacterium
GAACCGATCGAGATCGAGCACGCCGATGCAGAACGGATGGTGCGGGCCGGCTGCGGTCAGCAACGCATCAAGGCGGGCGAAAAAATGGCGGCGGTTGGGCAGACCGGTCAGCGGATCGCTTTCGGCAAGGCGGGCGTTGTCTTCGCTCAGCGACTGCGCGGCGCGCCGTTCCTGCGACAGTTCGCGCTGCGATTCCTCCAGCCGGACGAAGGACGCGAAATTATCCCGCATGACCTTGAGGATCACCGTCGTGACCATCGCGATGTTGAGCCCCACCGCGATCATCACTTCGGTGCCGTGCCAGAAGCAATAGCCGAGGAACGTGCCGTTCACGGTCGCGCCGCACAGCAGCGCGGCGCGCGGCAGATAGCCCAGGCACAAGATGCAGCCGAGGACGGTGATCGCCACGAAGATCGCCATGTGGCCATGTTCGTAAGGACCGCCGTACTGGTCCAGCGCGATCGCCCAGGCGACGAACCCGAGCGACAGCACGCCCGCGAAAACCGTGGTGCGGGCCAGCTTTGTGGTGGCGGTAGCCGTGTCGGGTGCGGTCTTGGTATCTTCGGTCAGCCACTGGGCCATGCGAATCAGGCTGGCTAGGATCAGAATTCCCGGGATGACTTTGGTCAGCAGCAGCGGCGCCAGATTGCGATGCGTGAACGCAAGGGCTGCGGAATTCAGCGCGAGCAGCGCGTAAAGCGGCGGAATCTGGCGCTTGAGGCGCAGGAACTGGGCGACCGGAAGCGCGTGCCACGCCCCCGGATCGGCGCAATCAGCAGCGGGCTCAATCGCCGTCATCGTCACGCCTTCTCCTTGAGGTGCGCGATGTATGCGGCCACGTCTTTAGAATTTATGGAATATTACCAAGGCCATATCCGTAGGGTCGCGTAGCGGTGCCGACCGGCAGAGCAGGCGGAACCGCTGCCCGGCCCCACCCACGGTGGTTAACCGGCCGGAAAGCTCAGCGCTTGACGGTTTTCTCCGGCGCCACGCTGATGCGCGCCGTTTCGCCCGAGCGGCCGGGGAAGTTGGTGAACATCGCCTCGACCAGGTTGGGAACGAGATACTGCAGCCGGTTCGACCTGGAGGCGGCTTCGGCCTTGCCTTCGAACAGCCTGATGCCATCGGCCTTGCGATCGATCTTGAGCGAGACGCCGCTGGTGTAGACGGTGTAGCTTTCGACCCCGTTGTCCATCCACGGATCGTTCCAGCCATAGCCCCACGCGCCATAGGGCCGGCCGTAGTAGCCATAACCATGGGGCTGGAACCCGTACCACGGGCCCCAGAACGGATCGCGCGCGAACCCGCTGGAGCGAATCCGTTCGCGCCCCTTGTCCACGCCATAGTCGAACCGGACGATCATCGCCGCATGATCGGGATCGGAGGGGACATAGCCGACCCGCGCCATCTGCGCTTCGACCAGGTGGGCATACTGCGCGAACTCCAGCCCGCCTGACAGCGCCGGATCGTCGGCGACGACGGCAAAGGTCTGACCCGCCGGGGCCGGCAGCTGTGACTGGAACCGCTTGACGTTGGCATCGAACCCGGTGGCGCAGGCCGATAGGCTGGCCAGCACCAGCGGGATTGCCGCGAGGCGCAGCGTGCGACCGAGCGCGGTGAATTCGGCGAACTTGCGAGGCGAGGTCATTCTTCAACTCTCCGTGAAGGTGGCGCGCAGCCCGGACCGCCCCCTTCTCGGGCACGAGACTGTCAAGGGTGAGTCATGCCCTACAGCACCGGCGCTGAACAGGTGTTGAATGTGCCGCCGTGACTGCATGGTAAATTTAACGAAAGTTAGGTAGTTTACCTCATCGAAAGGTTTTTGGCGCAAATCCTGCTGCGGTTTCCAAGCGCGCAGGAGTTTCAGAATTTTCGGTATCGTCAACAGTATCCTCAAGTCCGAAGATGGTGCGACCGCAATTGAATATGGCCTGATCGCGGCGCTCATCGCTGTTGCGGTGATGACCACTGTTTCCGGCCTGGGTTCGCAGCTCAATACGACGTTCTCGAAGACGTCTGACGGGCTGAGCACCGCGAACGCGTAAGTACGGGGTGCTGCCGAACCGGGCGGTGACGGATTGTCGTCGCCCGGTTCGGCCGCCAGCGGGAAAAAGGAAATGCGGGGCAAAACCCCGCATTTCCTTTTTTTGCATTGGGTGTGCCGTGCGGACCGGTGCGATCAGCCCCGCACCAGTCCCAGCGCATCATACGCGCGGGTCAGCGTCGGGGCAGCCAGCGCGCGGGCCCGTTCGGCGCCCTTGCGCAGGATCGCGTCAAGCGCGGCGCGGTCGTGCCGCAATTCGACGAACCGGGCGTTGATCGGGGCGAGGCTGGTCACCAGCAGTTCGCCCAGCGCCGGCTTGAACGTGCCAAAGCCCTTGCCGCCGAATTCCGCGAGGATATCGGCGACGGGCCGGCCCGACATCGCGGCATAGATACCGACCAGGTTGGCCGCTTCGGCGCGCCCGGCCAGGCCCTCGGCGGTTTCGGGTAGCGGTGCGGGATCGGTCTTGGCTTTCTTCACCTTGGACATGATCGTGTCGGCATCGTCGGTCAGGTTGATGCGGCTGAGGTCCGACGGGTCGGACTTGCTCATCTTGGCGGAGCCGTCGCGCAGGCTCATGATGCGCGCGGCTTCGGGCGGGATAATCGCCTCGGGCTGGGTGAACACCGGCGCGTCTTCGGCAGCGAAGTCGTTGTTGAACTTCTGGGCAATGTCGCGCGCGAGTTCCAGGTGCTGCTTCTGGTCATCGCCCACGGGCACATGCGTCGCCTGATACAGCAGCAC
>JANLUV010000273.1:0-2698 GCA_031363685.1 Alphaproteobacteria bacterium
GCAACCATGGCGGTTCGCCCGACGCGCCTGCCAGCGCGGAGAGTTCGGTAAAAAGCCATCCATTCGCGCCGAATCGGGGCCGCAATCGAAAACCGATCGCGCTATCCGGGTTTCCCGGGGGGCCTTGGAAAGGTTTCTCTCAATAGATTGTCTCCATAACGGTGCAATGCCGGGGTCTGTTGCCCGGCTCCACCCGACCAAGCTTGATCGGAACGCAACCATGTCCCAATTCATGCTGATCCTGCCAGATGGAGAACGACGCGTGTGCCCGCTAATCCCCAGCAGCAACGACCCCGAAACGATCCTGCTGCGCCTGCTCGCGTGCCTGCGCGACGTTGATCGCATCGACGCCCGGCTGGCAGCGGCCTATCTTGAAAGCGCAATCCATCATATGTGCATGCAATTCAATCTGGATCAGGATACATCGGAAACCGAGTAATCTCTGCAAGGCCTTGGCCCCTTGCTGGGTTAGGATTTCCGCCATGACACGGGGCGGCGTTGGGTTGGCGCCAGCCTCGTGGGCGGGGGCTCATCGGAAATGGCAATGAACTATGGCAATGTGGATCAAGCGGCCGCACGAAATACCGCTGGCGGCCGCACCGATGGATCTGGGCTACGGACCGATGCTGCGACGCACCAAGGCGGACCCGCGCGAGACCCGCACATGATCCAGTCCGCTCGCCAGGCGCGCCGGCTGATCGCCGCCGCGAACGAACTGCTCGCGCTGGCTGCGGAACTCGAAGAAGAAGCCCGGTGCCGCCCGCCGACCGGTCACGAACAAGCCGCCCTGCCGCTGGAAGATGACGTCCGCTGGCTGCGCCACGCTCGGCGCCTCTACCGCGATCGCCGCAGCCGCGGGGTATTGTTCGGCGATGAGGCGTTGTTCAGCGAACCGGCGTGGGACTTGCTGCTCGATTTGTTCATCGCTGCCAAGGAACGCAAGCGCGTGCCGGTCACCAGCGCCTGCATCGGCGCGGCCGTGCCCACCACGACCGCGCTGCGCTGGCTATCGCTCATGGAAGAACGCGGCCTGATCCTGCGCGAGGCCGATCCCACGGACGCCCGCCGCATCTTCGTCCGCCTGTCGGCCGAAGCCTACGCCAAAATGGTGGCCTATTTCGTCCGTGCTGCGGGCACGGAGGCGGAAGACACCATCGAAGCCGCCCGCGCACATGGCCGTGCCGTGGAGCGGTTGCGGGATTAAGCGCGGTGGGCGGATAACTTTCCCCGGCGGCGATGTCATGCGACGCAATTCGGCACCCGGATCGAGGGCGCTTTGGCCGTGATGCAATATGTCAGTCACAGCCGGCAATGCGGCATTGTTGGCGCCCGCAGCCTGCTCTAGAACGATCCATGGCCAAAGCAGACCGTCTTGAACGCCTTGACCTCCGCCGAGCGGAGCTGGAAGCGGACTATCTCGAGGCGCTGGTTGCAGCGTTGCAGCGGGCTGCAGCTGGTTCCTGGGGGCTGTTTGCCCATAACCAGGACCGCGCGGCAAGCGCACGGTGGGCACCAACCGTCACGGCGCTTTGTGATATAGGACAGGAAATCAATGATATGCGCGCAGGACTGAGCATGGAACCGCTGGCCCTGCATGAAGAGTTCGAGGCGGCGCGCGGGCCAGTGTCTGCTTCTGCCCCGGGCGAACCAAAGCAAGCCGCAGCGTGGCTCAAGCGGCTGGGACGATCGCTTTAACGCAGCCGGCATTTGAGCCGGATGCAGTAAGGCGGGGGGATCAGCCCCCGCCTTCAATGATGCACTGGCACGAACAGCCGGACGCCAGCGCTCCGCCGTCCGCGCCAGACCCGTCAGGCCAGGCGTCCAAACACCCCGGCGCCCGCATAGATCGCCGCGCCGCCCAGTTCTTCCTCGATGCGGATCAACTGGTTGTACTTGGCGAGCCGGTCCGACCGGGCGAGCGAGCCGGTCTTGATCTGGCCGCAGTTGGTCGCCACCGCGAGGTCGGCGATGGTCGCATCCTCGGTCTCGCCCGAACGGTGGCTCATCACGGCGGTGTAGCCGGCGCGCTGGGCGATGCTGACCGCTTCGAGCGTCTCGGTCAGCGTACCGATCTGGTTGACTTTGACCAGCAGCGAATTCGCCAGGCCCTGGCCGATGCCCATGGTCAGACGCTTCGGATTGGTGACGAACAGGTCATCGCCAACCAGTTGGACCTTGGCGCCGATCTTGTCGGTCAGCGCCTTCCAGCCGACGAAATCGTCCTCGCTCATCCCGTCTTCGATTGATCGGATCGGATAGGCGGTGGTCAGGTCCGCCAGGTAATCGACGAACTGTTCTGGCGCAAGCGACAGGCCTTCGCCGCTGATCTCGTACTTGCCGTTCTTGAAGAATTCGGTCGAGGCGCAATCAAGCGCGAGGACAATTTCGCTGCCCGGCTTGAACCCGGCCTGTTCGATCGAGGCCATGATGAAGTCCAGCGCAGCGCGGGTGCTGGCCAGGTTCGGCGCGAACCCGCCTTCATCGCCGACCGCTGTCGCCAGGCCCTTTTCGTGCAGGCCCTTTTTCAGGGTATGGAAGATCTCCGCACCCCAGCGGACGGCTTCGGCCAGGGTCGGCGCACCGACCGGCATGACCATGAATTCCTGAAAGTCGATCGGATTGTCGGCATGCTCGCCGCCGTTGATGATGTTCATCATCGGCACCGGCAGGACATGCGCCGAAACGCCGCCGATATAGG
>JANLUV010000278.1:0-2222 GCA_031363685.1 Alphaproteobacteria bacterium
GCTATATCCCGGCCGCCGCCGCCGTGCCCGATGGCAGCGCGGTGGTGCTTAACGCCGGATTCGATCCGGCGCTGCCGACCGCCACGCTGGCCGCCGGCTATGGCAACATCGCGATCGATAACACCGTCTTCAGCAACACGCTGATCGCCTCTGCCACCGGCGCCATCGACGTATCCTCCACAGCCATCGGGCTTACCGATTTCCAGCAGAACACCTCGCTTTACGCCGGTCAGAGCATCACGCTGACAGCGAATGCCGGCCAGGAAATCCGGGCGCGGGATTCGCTGTTCCTCGGTCCGCGGCTGCCATTCCAGGCGCCGGACATCACGCTGACGGTCACCGGGGCGACCGTGGCGATCCCGGTTGACGGCAAGATCGATGTCACCAACCAGTTGACCATCGATGCCAGCAATACGCCGGATTTCGCCGCGCCGGTCCCGCTGAACGGCCGTGCCGCGACGGGCGGCACCCTTACGATAGCCGTTTCCAAGGGTACACTTAGTGCCGGTGGCGGGCTGAATCTGTTTTCCAATGGAATTGCCGAGTCCGGGATCACCACCGGCGGCACCGGAACCGGCGGCACCATCGATATCGCGGTCACCAACAAGGGGGCAATCACCACGCCGTCCCTGTTCGTGCAGGCGGTTGGTTCAGGCGGGAGCGGCGTTGGCAGCGTCTCGGTACCGGGCGGGGGCATCGGCGGTGATGGCATTGGCGGCACGATCACCTTGTCCGACGGCGATACCACCAATGGGTTCGGCAAGCTCAATATCGGGTCGGTCGACTTGGTTGCCGAAGGTTCCGGCACATCGGGTGCAGCCACGTCCGGCAGCGGGTTCGGCGGCAAGATCGCGATTACCATCGGGGAAGTCGAAAGCTGGACCAGACTGAACGCCAGCGCGTCGGCGTACAACGGCGGCCTGCTGTCCGGCACAACCGTGCTGGGCAACGTCACCGGCCAAGTGGGCGGACTTACGCTGACGGTCAGCGGCGTCGGCGGATCGCTGGCGCTGGGTTCGGCCACGCTCGACAACAGTGCCTACACGAACATCGGCAGCACGGTCGCGCATAGCGTTCAGGCCGGGGGTGTCGCGGTTACCGCGGACACCGGCGGTACGCTCTCCATCACCGGAACGCTGACGGTTACAGCCAACGCCACGCTGCCCATTGACAGGGGCGTCCCGCCCGTCACGGCCGCGCCGTCGATGACTGGCGGTACTGTCTCGATCCTGGCCAATGGGGGCACCATCACCGCCGATACAGTTACCGCAACGGCTTCTGCCACAGCGGTCGGCGCAAGCCAGATCGGCGCGCTCGGCAGGGGCGGTTCGGCCACGCTCGGTGCGGTCGATGGCGGGCTGGTTTCACTTCTGGGAACCGGCACCAGTACCATTTCGGCCGACGCCTATGGTGCGGTCGGCCCGGTCGCGGGCAACGCCACCGGCGGGGCCGCATTGGTCTTTGCCAGCGATGGTACGATCACGGCGCCCAACGGCGCACCGCTGCTGGTCTCGGCGTCCGCAATATCGGGCGGGATCGACTTCAACTCCTCCGGGAGCCCTGGCAACGGATACCAGGCAAGCGGCGGCAGCGCCAATGTCGAAGTCCGGGCCGGCGCTCTCGGCACCGGATCGATCACGCTGGATACGCTGGATGTGCGCGCCGCCGGCAATGCCACGGTCCAGCTTTCGCCGTCCAGCCTGACCGATCCGGCCACGTTCACCTCGGCCGACATCATCGCGATCCAGGGCGACGGCGGAATCGGGCGTGGCGGCTTCGCGCGGGTGACGGTGCAGGCGGGCACACTCACCGCCAATACCCTCACGGTCCGCGCCAACGGCATCGGCGGGACCGCGGACTTCGCCGCTCCGGCGACCCCGGCATGGCTCTCGGGCGTCGGCCTCGGCGGCACTGCGACGATCACGCAGACCGGCGGCGCGGTCAACGTCGGCAATCTGGATGTGGCCGCGAACGCCCACGGCGGCGGCTATGTTGCCACTGGCAACATCGGCTTCGTCCTGCCGGGCGCCGGCAACGGCTTTGCCGGGACCGCGCGGATCAGTCTTGCTGCAGGCACGATGACCATCACCGGCGGGCTCCAGATCGCGGCCGCCGCCATCGGCGGCGATGGATCGTCAACCCTCGATCCGACGTTGAACGGCGGCACCGGCGCCGGCGCCCTCGGGGGGCTTGCCGAACTGCTCATGATCGCAGGGAGCACC
>JANLUV010000280.1:0-5656 GCA_031363685.1 Alphaproteobacteria bacterium
CGTGCCGATATAGTCAATCCGGTAATCGCGCGGCTCGTTGGAGGTTTTCAGGCTCAGCCCATTGGGCAGCGTGAAATCCTCCAGCTTGGCCGGCAGCGGCAGGTGCTGCTGGAAATCAACGTAGAGCGCCTCCAGCCCCAACCGGCCGATTTTGTCGATCGCCTGCACGTCCACCACGCAGGCGCCCACGCCGGGGCGGGCGATGATATAGAGCCAGCAAGTGATGTTAGGTTCGGGAATATAGAACGAAAAATAGTTCGTCTCCGCCCAGTCGTAAGCGACGTCAGCCGGCGTGTGGAACGATACGTCCGAGGCCTTGATCATGGTTTCCTCCGGAATTTCAGGCCGGACATTGCTCCTCCATCCGCGCCTTTGGGCCAAGGGGCGGATTTCCGCCCCGGATTGACTGAAATGGGTCAATTTATCCCGAGAGCCGACTGAGGCAATGTCGGTGCTGACGCCGCGCTCCTGCGGCAGGAGAGATTTGTCGTCGTCATGGATACGCTGGCTGCGGCGGTTCCCGCCGTTCCTCAGATCCGCATCGGGGCCGCTGGTGCGCCTGCGTTCTGGGCAGTGCGCTGCGCGGACTGCGGGCAGGCGCTGCCCGCCCGCCCGCTGGCCTGCCCGCGCTGCGCCTCGCGCACGCCGATGGCAGAGTTCCCGCTGGAAGGCCCGGGCACACTCTACAACTGGACGGTGGTCCATCGCAGCTTTCCGGGGGTGCCGGTGCCGTTCATCCAGGTCGTGGTCGACATGGCCGAAGGGCTAACGCTGCGCGGCAACCTTGAAGGCGTGGCACCCGATCCCGCCGCGCTCGCGTTCGACCTCCCGGTCCGGCTTGCCTTCCGCGAAAGTGACCAGCGCGATGCAGCCGGTCATCCCTTCCTGGTCTACACCTTCGTTCCGGAGCGCGGGGCATGAGCGCTGTCTATATCGCCGGGATCGACATGATCCGCTTCGGCCGCTTCCCCGACCGGACGCCCGCCCAGCTCGCGGCAGAGGCGGCGCTGCTCGCGCTGGACGATTGCGGCCTGGCCATCGGCGGCCTGCAGAACTGGGGCAGCGCCTGCGCGATCCACATCCTTCAAATGAACTGACCCGGTCCCGCCCGCGTTCCGGGCCGGACCAGCTGACTTATGGGAGAGACCGACATGGACAAACTGCTCGAACCGATCGAAATCGCCGGACTCCGGTTCAAGAACCGGATGGTGCACGTGGCCACCACGATGAACATGTCCGACCCGCTCGGCCATGTCACCGACAAGCTGATCGCCGCGTATGAGACGCTGGCGGCGGGTGGTTCCTCGGCAGTGATCGTCGGCGCCACCTGCGTGCGCCACGATGGCCTGATCAACGAGCGGATGCTCGGCCTGTATGACGACACTTACGTCATCGGCCAGCGCGACGTGGTCGAGGTGATCCGGCACAATGATTCCCTCGCGGGTATTCAGCTGTTCTACGGCGGGATGATTCCGGGCATCGGCTCGACTTTCCCACTTAAGGCGGGCGAGGGGTGGATCCCCGGCACGATCGCCTGGGGGCCGAGCAACGCCTATGCGGTCGGCAACCCGCAGCCGCTGGTCATGCCCACCGAAGTCTATGACGAAGTGGTCGAGGCCTATGCCCAGGCCGGGCGGCGCGCGCGTGAGGCGGGCTATGAGTTTCTCTCGTACCATTTCTGCCACGGCTCGCTGCCGCACACCAACCTCTCGCTGCTGGTCAACACCGGCCGGACCGACAAGTACGCTGACCGGTTCCTGCTGTGCGAACGCATCCTCGAGCGGACTCAGGAACTGTGCGGCAAGGACTTCCCGCTGATCCCGCGGTTCTGCGTCGATGAATGCCTTGAAGGCGGCTTCGATATCGACTATTTCGTCGATAACTACGCGCCGCGCCTCCATGCGCTCGGCGTTGCCGTGCTCGATTGCACGTTCGGCTCGATGCTCAACGCGCCCAGCCGCAACCCCGATATCACCGCCTGGGAAAACATTGGCCCCGGGTTCTACACCCCCAACGCGGTCAACCTGAGCAACATCGCCTATCTCAAGCAGCGTCTGCGCGAGAAGGGCATCGACATGCCGGTGATCGGCTCGGCCAACCTCTGCACGCCGGAACACCTGCGCGAAATGGTCCAGGACGGCCGTGCCGAGTTCGCCGGCAGCTGCCGCCTGTCGATGGACGATCCGGACTATGCCAACAAGATCGCCGAGGGCCGCGAAGACGAAGTGCGAAAGTCGACCCGGACCGGTGCCTCGCTGCTCCAGGGCAACATCTTCACCAAGGGCTGGGCCGGTTCCGCCCAGAACGCAGCATTCGGCCGTGACCGCGAATACCGCATCCGCCCGACCGCGCACCCGAAGAAGGTGGTGATTGTCGGCGGCGGCGTCGGCGGGATGGAATATGCGATTACCGCGAAGCAGATCGGCCATGACGTTGTCCTGCTCGAACGGTCTGGGCAGCTCGGCGGGGCGATGGCCTGGGCCGGCAATTACGCCAAAGTGCCCAACATGGAGATCATCGCCTACCAGTCCGATTGGCACAAGGTGATGATGGACAAGCTTGGCGTCGCCTATCGCCTCAATTGCGCCGCGACCGCCGACATGGTGCTGGCCCTAAAGCCCGACATCGCGGTGATCGCCACCGGTGCTGAATGGGCGATTCCCGCAATCGAAGGGCTTGATGAAGCCCGGGCGGGCGGCTTTGCCGTGACGATCGAGGAAGCGATGGCGTCGGACGGCGCATTCGATCCGGGACCCAGCCCAGTGATTTTCGGCAGTGCGATGGGAGGAGAACTGGCGATCGATTATGCGCTGCGCGGCCTTGCGGTGCGCCTGATCGACGCCCGTCCGCAGCATGCCGCGATCAACTACCTCGGCTCGCGCGGGCCGAAGGTCTTGGCGTTCATGGAGAAGCTTGGCCTTGCGATCGAATCCAACGTCCAGCCGGTCGCGCTTGGCGAAGGTGAAGTCCGTGTCACCAACGGCTCGGGCAACGCCAAGGCCATCCCGGCCAGCAGTTTCGTGATCTGTCCGGAGCGCAAGCCGGCCGATGCACTGGTCGCCCAGTTGCGTGGCAGCGGCGTTGCAGTGCAGGTGCTGGGCGACGCGCGCAACCCCCGCTCGGCCGGCAACGCCGTCCACGAAGCGGCCTATCTCGCCCGGCAGATCGGCTGACCCGCATACTTATTCCGGGCATACTTATTCCGGGGACACAATACTGATTAGCCTTTCCCTTGTGGACCACGCCGCGCTGGGGTCGGCTTGCGCGCCAGAGCTTCCTCCTGGCGGGCGATCCATTCTTCCGCGCCCAACCAGCGCCGCAGCATAGCACCGACCGGGCCGGACGCCTAATTAGTATTGTGTCCCCGGAATTAACGCCGGAATTACGCCAGTACTTGAGCCTCAATCTATGAACGACCGCCGACGATCACATATGTGAACCTTTCCGCACTGTCGTGTGGTGTGCTGGCGCGGGGGAGCGAGGCGCGTTAGCTTTCGGCCAAGCCCAAAAGGGCGGCGGTGAGAGCCAACATTGGCTTTGCGCGTCAAACGACTGGAGAGCGCGATGAAAGGTCTGATCTTTCACGGAAAGAAGGACATCCGATTCGAGTCGCTCGATGATGCGCAAATCGAGGACGATCGCGATGTACTGGTGCAGGCCAAGGCTTGCGGCATTTGTGGCAGCGACCTGCATCTCTACCACGACGATTTCGCAGAGATTGGCGAAGGGTTCAAGCTGAGCACGGGCTTTTGCGTCGGCCACGAGGCGGTTGGCGAAGTTGTGGAGAAGGGCAAGGGGGTTACCAATCTGAAGATTGGCGATACCGTGATGCTGGCCGCGATGACCGGGTGCGGGATCTGCCGGCCCTGCTTGCGCGGCGAAAGCAAGCAATGCGAACAGGGCTGGAACGTGTTCGGCTTTGGAATTGGGCTGGGCGGCTGCCAGGCGGAATTGATCCGCGTTCCGGCGGCGGATTATAATGCAGCTCGCCTTCCCGAAGGGGTTACGATCGATCAGGGCGTGCTGCTGACGGACAACGTCTCCACCGCTTATGGAGCGGCACTGGGCGCCGAAATCAGGCCGGGCAGGAGCGTGGCCATCGTCGGACTGGGGCCGATCGGCCTGATGGCCGTGGAATTGGCCATGCTGATGGGCGCCAGCGTGGTCTATGCGATCGATCCCGTCCTGGAGCGGCGGGAAATCGCCGCAGGGCTGGGTGCGATACCAGTCTGGGCGGATGACGTGACCGAATATCTGCGCGAAGCGACGCAGGGGAGGATGATCGACTGCATCATCGAGGCGGTCGGCGGTGACAAAACGATGAACCTGGCACTGTCGCTGGTAGGCATCAACGGCAATATCTCGATCCTTGGCGTGAACAATTCCATGAACTTCAAGATTCCCCGTCAGGTCTTCGTCAACAACGCCACGATTCGCGGGAATTTTGTGACCGAAGTCCACAAGCACTGGCCCGCGCTGGTGCCGATGTTGCAATCGGGCCGCCTGCAGCCGGAGCGGTTCATTACCGAGCGGAGGCCGTTGTCCGAAGGCAGCGAGGCCTATGAAAAGTTCGACAAGCGCGAGGCAGGAACGCTCAAGGCTATTCTCTATCCCTGACTATGCAGGCGCTGCGGAACTCAACATATATTCCGGGGACACAATACTAATTAACCTTTCCCTTGTGGGCCACGCCGCGCTGGGGTCGGCTTGCGCGCCAGAACTTCCTCCTGGCGGGCGATCCATTCTTCCGCGCCCAACAAGCGCCGCAGCATAGCGCCGACCGGGCCGGACGCCTAATTAGTATTGCGTCCCCGGAACTACCCGGAACTATCCGGAACTATCTCCAACACTACAATGCCATCATCGTCGCCGCCGAACGCGAGTACCTCCCCGACTTCGGCACCTATAAGGGCCTGGCTGAGCGGAGCCGAGAAGGAAACCAGACATTTGGTCGGATATGCTTCGTCGTCTCCGACGATCACCAGAGTCCGAGCTTCTCCCCTGAGGCTGAAGGTAACCCGCGTTCCGAACTCTACTCTGTCGCCGGACGGCATTGCCACCAGAACGGCCGTCGTCTGGCGGGTGTGCCAGTAACGAAGATCCCGTTTGGCGGCGTTGAGGCCCACATCATCGGCGTTTCCCTGTGCAATTCTGGCTTCCAACTCGGCTATACGCTCGCCGATCTGGGCAAGACCGTTCGCCGTGACGAAGTTTGGCCCCGGCGGGATAGGGATTTCGAATTTGGGCTCGAGATGCTCCTCATCGCTGTCTCTCCTAAACGCGACACTCATTCTTCAACTCCATCGCAATGTGAGCGTATTCCAACGGGAGAGCGCATACCGAACCGCTTCTGCGGGTGACAGGCGAAACGCACAATGCCGCGGGCAGACCCTCAAACAAAATCTCCCGCCCCCGGGGAGGCTGCCGACTAGCCCTTGTCCTGGTGCTGTCAAAGGGACTGCACCACTGAATGGCTGGTGGGCTTGCGACCCCTCGCCCTCGCAAACCCGCCACACAGCCCCATCGCTATCCGCTGGATGTGCTTTGACATTGCCAGCCGTGGTTTTTGGAGGTCTGGCCGATCCCCGGATTGAAGCTGTTGGTGGGATCAAGATCGCGGTAAAACCGGGCAAGTTCGGGCTTCGCGGGATATAGG
>JANLUV010000281.1:0-3559 GCA_031363685.1 Alphaproteobacteria bacterium
GCATCGCCCAGTGCCCGGCGCTCGGCGATGAAGTCGCGGATTCCGGCGAGCGGAACGCGGTGGACGGTAATGTTCTCGCCATCGGTGCCGCCGCCGGGGCCCACCCGCGTCAGGCCGTGGGCCTTGATCATGGTATAGCTTTCGCTGACCATCCCGGGGGAGGACCAGAATTCGCCGATCACTTCCAGGGTCTCGGCGCGGTAGCCGGTTTCCTCTTCCAGTTCACGGGCGGCGGCGATCGCCGCGTCCTCGCCGACGAACCTGTCGTCGTCGCCGATCAGGCCCGCAGGCAGTTCGATGCAGTTGCGGCCCAGCGGGACCCGGTATTGCTCGACCAGGATGACATGGCTGTGGTCATCCACCGCCAGGATCACCGCCGCGCGGATGCCGCGCGCGCGGCTGACATATTCCCACTGGCCGTTGACCTTGGCGGTGATGAACTTGCCTTGCCAGACGATGCGGGTTCCCGCCTGCTCTTCCGTTGCGTCTTGCATCACATCTCGATCAGCCGGTCCGGCAATTCGTTCACGTCGTCCGCCGCACGCGGGAAATGCTCGGCCAACACCGCGCCGACCTGGCCTACTGCGGCGATCAGCCCATCGGCCATGCGGTCTGCCTTCAGTTCAATCAGCATCGCCGCCATCGCCGCGCCCCAGACTTCGGGCGCCACTTTCGTGGCGATGGCTGCATCGGCCACGATTTCGGCGCGGTGTTCGGCCAGCGACAGGTAGATGAGGATGCCGGTGCGCCCGGTCGTGCGGCGCTCCGTCCCGACGCGAAAGCAGGTGACGGCCCGGGCGCGGACGCGGGCGTGACGGATCGGTGCGGGCACCAGCCGCAGCCGCAGCGGCCGCCACAGCAGCAGCAGCCAGGTGGCCGCGAACTTGATCGTGACGACCAGGGCGGCCACGCCAAACAGCTTACCCGGTGCCCATTCCTGCACCCACGCGCCGGTCAGCCGGTCATACAGGCCGAGGTAGAATGCGGGGAAAAGCGCGAGCGCGAACAGCGCCAGCAAGCTGACGAACGCCGCCCATGCCAGCGCCACGTCGCGATATTCGTCGGACCGCCCGGCGAGGATCGTGACGATCTCTCCGGCGGTATTGGCTTCGGCTACGGTGACCGCGGCGGCCACGCGCGCGCGATCAGCATCGGTCATCTCGCTGAGCGTCCGGGTGAAAAGATGGGCCATGCGCGTCTCCTACCAGCTGCCCGAGGAGCCGCCGCCCCCGAAACTGCCGCCGCCGCCGGAAAATCCGCCGCCACCGCCCCAGTCAGTTCCGCCCCCACCGCCCCAGCCGCCGCCACGGCCCGACATATGCGACAAGGCTTCGAATACGATTAACGGGCCCAGACCGCTGCCCCCATCATAGCGCCGCCCGCCACGCGCGCGCCGTATCGCCGGAATGACGAAGAACAGGATGATGAATCCGGCAAACACGATCGCGCCCGGATCGATTCCCCGTTGGCGCGGCGCGGCGCGTGCGGCTTGCTTGTCAGCCTGCGCCGCGACCGCCGCCGCCTGATCGGCGGGCAACGTCAATTGCTGGACCAGTGCATCGGCGCCAGCCTCGATTCCGCCTGGCATGTCGCCCGCCTTGAACCGGGGCAGGATCTGCTGCTGGATGATTATCGTTGAAAGGCCGTCGGTAATCGTGCCTTCAAGGCCGTAGCCGACCTCGATCCTGACCTTGCGCTCCTTTGGCGCGATCAGCAGGATCGCGCCGTCGTTGCGCTGCTTGTCGCCCAGCCCCCAATGGCGGCCGAGCTGGTAGCCATAGTCGGAAATATCATAGCCCTGCAGGTCAGACACCGTGGCCACCACCAGTTGCCGCTGCGACTGCTGTTCGAGCGCCGCCAGCTTCTGTTCCAGCCGTGCCTTCTCGTCCGCCGGGAGAATATTGGCGGCATCGACCACCCGCCCGGTCAGTTGCGGGAACGTCTGCGCCCGCGCCAGAGCCGGAACAAGCAGCGCCAGCAGCGCCAGTGCCGCCGCGATCAAGGCGGACGGGCGAGGGTGTCTCAGGACCTGGCTGGGCATGGCGCGGCGCGTCACGGCTCCGTGAGGCAAAATCGGGGCCACGCCGCTCAGAGCTTCCCTTCAAGGCTGGGCGCGACTTCGGCGCCGGGGGTAACCGCCTGATACGGCACCATCGGCTTGGCGCCGTAAATGACCTTGGCGCCGATCACGGCGGGGAAGGTGCGGATCGTGGTGTTGTAGGACTGAACGGCGCCATTGTAGTCGCGCAGGGCCACCCGGATGCGGTTTTCCTGACCTTCGATCTGGCTTTGCAGCATCTGGTAATTGGTGATGCTCTTCAGTTCGGGATAGGCCTCGGTGTTGGCGAGCAGCCGGCCGAATCCGCTGAGCGAGGTGGACAGCTGGTTCTGCGCGTCCTGGAAGGCCTTCATCTTGGCCGGATCGGTCAGGTCGCCGGCGTTGAGCTGAATCGAGGTGGCCTTGGCCCGCGCTTCGGTCACGCCGACCAGAATCCCCTTCTCCTGCTCGGCCGCGCCCTTGGCGACGGCGGCAAGGTTGGGGACGAGATTGGCGCGTTCCTGGAAGGCGGCCTGCACGTCGGCCCACTTCGCCTTGGCAGCTTCTTCCTCGGTCGGGATCGAATTGATGCCGCAGCCAGCAAGGCTGAGTGCGGCGACGGTCACAATCGCAAAGCGAGCAAAAGCGGGGGCAGAACGAGCGTAAACGGGCGCGGACATCGGACGAATCCCTCCATTGCCGGCCAGTTCGGGCCGGGGTGTGCCGCATAGATAATACGGTTCCTGCGGCGCGCAAGGCGCTACCCACTTGCTACGACGCGAATGTGACGCCATGCCATCGCGGGAAACGGCATAAACGGGTTCGCATGACAGGAGGAGCGGCGATGCTGGGGGAATTCAAGGCATTTATCGCGCGGGGCAATGTCCTTGATGTAGCCATCGGCGTGATCATTGGTGCGGCATTCGGCAAGATCATCAGTTCACTGACCGGCGATGTGCTGATGCCGGTGATCGGGATGGTGACCGGCGGGCTCGATTTTTCGAGCAAGTTCATCGTACTCGGGCGGATTCCAGCGGATTACACGGGCTCGATGACCGATTACGGCGCGCTGAAGCAGGCGGGTGTGGCGATGCTCGGCTATGGCTCGTTCGTCACCGCGATCATCAACTTCGTGATCGTGGCCTTCGTGATCTTCCTGATCGTTCGTCAGGCCAACAAGGCCGTGCCCGCGCCAGCCCCCGCCGCTCCGGCCGGGCCGAGCGAGATCGATCTGCTTACCGAAATCCGCGATTCGTTGAAGAAAGGCTGACCACCGGCCATAAAGCGACGCGCAAAAGGGCGGGGGCATTGCTCCTGCCCTTTTCATTTGGGGAGCCGGGCCTATATAGGGACCGTCGGTTTCGGCCGAATATGGTGATAAACGGCGGCGTACAATAGGCACAGCGGACCCGGGGGCAGTACCCGGCGGCTCCACCATCCCTTCCGGTCTGTGCGGAAGTGTTGACGGGGCCGAACTAGGATCGACGTGTGTTCAAAGGCGCTGTTTTTGCCCGGGCTGAG
>JANLUV010000290.1:0-2172 GCA_031363685.1 Alphaproteobacteria bacterium
GGCGGAATGCCGAGGCCGAACAAGGATGCGGGCTGGCTGGTCAGCCAGCGGATGAACTTGCGATCGAACACCGGGGCTAACTTTTCATCGAACACCCGGCGCTGTTCCTCAAGCGAGCTGGCGTCAAGGATCGCGCGCAGATCGACCCGGTAGAGCCTGGCGATCAGGTGGGCGAGGCCGATGAAGTTGCCGAGCAGCCCGCGCTTGTAGATGCCCGTGGAAAAACCGCCGATCCGGCGCCGGCCGATCAGATCACGCCCTTCCCAGTAGCGGCGGGTGACATCGTCCAGATGGGGGCGCAGCAGGTGCTTGTAATCGGCCAGGTTGGTCTTGTTGTCGGCCTCGACGAAGAAGCGGCGCAGGTGCGCGTGATCGGGCAGGTTGCGCACCGCCGCGATCTTGAGCTTGTTCAGCGCGACATGCGCCGTGTTGAGATCGACCGCAGTTATCTGCGCCGGATCGGCGACAAGGTACGACAGCGCGTTGCAGCCGCCGCTGGCGATGGTGACGATGCGGTTGTCCGGCTGGATTTCCAGCGCGGCCATGTCGATCACCGGGTCTTCCCAGATCTGGGCATAGACCAGCCCCTTGAACGCCAGCGCGAACGCCTTGTCGAGCAGGCGTTCCTTCGTTTCCGCTTCGTGGCGCACGACGGCGCCCGCGATCTTGTTGTTGCGGGCCGGGGCGGGTTTCGCCGGACGGGCGATGGGTGCTGCGTTTGCCATGGTCGGGGCCTGCGCTAGCCGCCAGAAATTGCAAGCATGTGACGCTTCGCCGACTATGTGACGTCAATCCGCAGCTGTGTTCGATGGCCGTTTGTCGCCAGCCCGGCGGCATACGCCGAACCGGGCGGTTGTGCTGTAATTCCGGGCGGCTATATGCCCTTGCTCGGTCCGGCAAAGGAGACAGGTGGTGAGCAAGGTTCTGGTGATCGGCGCGGGCGGAGTCAGTTCGGTTGCGGTCCACAAGATGGCGATGAATCCCGCGATTTTCTCGCACATCAGCCTCGCCAGCCGGACCAGGTCCAAGTGCGACGCGATCGCCGAATCGGTGAACACGCGGACCGGCCAGACCATCGACACTTACGAGGTTGACGCCGAGGAATTGCCGGCGATGATCAAGCTGATCGAGAAGGTCCAGCCAAAGCTGATCGTCAACCTGGCGCTGCCGTATCAGGATCTGGCGATCATGGACGCGTGCCTGGCCGCCGGGGTCCACTACATGGACACCGCGAACTATGAGCCGAAGGACGAGGCGAAGTTTGAATACAAATGGCAGTGGGCCTATCATGACCGCTTCCGCGAACAGGGCCTGATGGCGCTGCTGGGATCGGGCTTCGATCCGGGCGTGACCAGCGTCTTCGCGATGTGGCTCAAGAAGCACAAGCTGAAGACCATCCGTCTGCTGGACATCCTCGATTGCAACGGCGGCGATCACGGGCAGGCCTTTGCCACCAACTTCAACCCTGAAATCAACATCCGCGAAGTGACCGCGCCGGCCCGCCACTGGAATCAGGGCCGGTGGGTCGAAACCCCCGCGCTGACCATCCGCGAGAACTTCGAGTTCGAGGCGGTCGGCCACAAGAACATGTACCTGATGTATCACGAGGAACTGGAAAGCCTGGCGAAGTTCCTGCCGGAAATGGAGCGCGGGCGGTTCTGGATGACGTTCGGCGATGCCTATATCAACCACCTGACAGTATTGCAGAACGTGGGCATGACCGCGATCGACCCGGTGATGTATCAGGGGCGTGAGATCGTGCCGCTGCAGTTCCTGGCGGCCGTTCTGCCCAAGCCCGAAACGCAGGGCGCGACCACCACCGGCAAGACCAACATCGGCGATATCGCCACCGGCGAGGCCATCGATGGCAGCGGCGAGAAGACCTTCTACATCTACAACATCTGCGATCACGAGGATGCGTTCCACGAAACCGGCAACCAGGCGATCAGCTATACCACCGGCGTCCCCGCGATGATCGGCGCGGCGATGGTGCTGACCGGGGCGTGGAGTGGTGCCAATGGCGAGGGAGGCGTGTTCAACATCGAACAGATGGATCCCGATCCGTTCATGGACATGCTGAACCAGCACGGGCTACCGTGGCAGGTGCGCGAACTGGCGGGGCCGCTGGCGTTCTGAGGCCTCCGTCGGGCGGGCTTAGCGCGCGGGCTGCGA
>JANLUV010000321.1:0-12466 GCA_031363685.1 Alphaproteobacteria bacterium
GGGTGGCTGTTTTTTGTGTTTTTTTTTCTTTCTTTTTGCCTCTCCCCCCCCCCGCCCGGGGGGGGGGGGGCGGGGGGGGCCCGCGGGGCCACCGGCCTCGCGTCCACGCCGGCGGCGCTACACCTCCACCCAGCCTCCCGCTCAAGGGGGAGGAGTTGAGTGGCTCGACGTGAATCGGAAATGATCGTGGTCCCCGCGTCAGATCGGGGTTTCGGGCGCAAGGCCCAGGAGCATGCGGCCATAGGTTTCGCTGGCGCTTTCGGGATCGAGGAAGCCGTGGACGTGCAGCATGTTGATGTCGCGCTGGAACCGTTGCAGCGGCGAGGAACTGCGAAAGGCATTCGCTCCGGCGCCGTTCATCAGTTCGTTGATCCCGCTCCAGCAGAACTCGGTGATCGCGGCCACCCGGCTCTTGATCGCGGCGCGGACCAGCGGATCGCGCAGTGCATCCGGGTCCGGATCGCTGAGCAGTTCGACATAATCCTTCAGCATCGCCTCGGCCAGCGCGGCGCCGGTCTGCCCGCGCCCGACGCGGATCTGCGCGGTCTGCTTGGCGGCGACCTTGGCGGCGGTGAAGGTGTGGTGGCGTTCGGCGGTCTGGCGGTGGTATTCGTCCGCCGCGCCGCGATAGGCCCCGACCACCACCGGCACCACTTCGCCCAGAATGAACGGCAGGATCGGCAGCGAATAAAGCGGATTGGGGTGGATCTTCGACCCCGGCGAACGGCCTTCGAGCACCTCCATCGTCAGCGCGGTGCGGTATTCGGGGACGAACACGTCCTCCAGCGCCATGTCGTTGCTCGACGTGCCCTTCATTCCGGCCACTTCCCAGTTGGGAATGAACGTGGCGTCGGCAACCGGGACCAGGAACACGCGCAGTTCGGGCGGCTGTCCCTCACCTTGCGGCGGAACCAGTCCGCTGCACAGCACCCATTCCGCGCCTTCGCTGCCCGAATTCCACGCGCTGCGCCCGGTGACGCTGAAGCCGCCATCCACCGGCGTCAGCTGGAAGCTCGGCGCGATGGTGCCGGGGGTGAGCGCGTAAGGTTTGTCGGCGAAAATCTCGTCCTGCAGCTTTTGCGGGAACAGCGCGTGGATAAAGTTGTGCCCGATCATGAACGAGGTGACCCACGCGGTGGAGGTGCACGCCGGGGCAATTGCCGAAACGACGCCCGCCATCGTGGCATAATCCAGTTCGTGCCCGCCATAACGCTTGGGCACCATGATCTGCATGAACCCGGCGTCGCAGAAGGCATCGATGACGTTGCGGCTGACCGCGCCGTTACGCTCGGCATTGGCCGATTCGGCGGCCACCAGCGGGGCGAGTTCGCCCGCGCGGCCGATCAGTTCGAGCTTGAGGCTAGTCGACATGATACTCTCTCCCAGGTCGGCACCGGCCATCTTCGGGCCGCTGGTGCTTTGGCGCATTGCCGTTCGTACCAGTCACCGCCGGCAGGATCGACTTCGGCAAGTCTAGACAATATATAGACATATGTATATATAAATTTCCGCTGATTGGAGAAAGTTGCAGATTATGGGGACGCATGGCTGAAGCAACCCTGATCGCGCGGGTGCGCGGGCGTCCGCGCGCCGACGGTGCGGCGGCGATCCCGCGCGAGGTGATCCTCGCCAGGGCGCTCGAACTGTTCGCGGCGGCCGGTTACCAGGGCTTTTCGTTGCGCGAACTGGCGCGCGAGCTGGGGGTCAGCCACGGGCTGATCAACATCCGCTTCGGCTCGAAGGATGAGTTGTGGCGCGCCTCGGTCGAATGGGGCCTTGCCCACCTCGCCGACCGGCTGGACGCGACGCCGCGCGAAGGCCCGATCGAGGACCGCTTTCGCCGCGCGATCATGCTGACGCTGCTGGCGATCGACGCGGTGCCGTCGCTGCTGCAACTGGTCAACCACGAAGCCGCGACCGAAAGTGCGCGGCTGGCGTTTCTGACCGAGACGATCATCAAGGACCGCTATGCGGTGCTGGAAGACATCGTCCGCGAAGGCATCCGCGCCGGAAAGTTCCGCGACGTGCCCGGCAACCTGGTGTTCGTGCTGGTCGCGCACGGCGGCGGCGCGCTGTTCGCGCTCAAACCGCTGAGCCGCCGGCTGGGTCTGCTCGACGCCGCCGACGAAGCGGAAATCCGCGCCCGGGCCGAACAAGTGGCCGAATTCGTGCTGCGCGGCATTCTGGTCGGCGGGCCTCCAGCTCAATAGTGGATCTGCCCCGGCACCCCGCCGCCCACGGCAATCGCGTCGCCCGTGATCCCGGCGCTTAATGGCGAGGCGAGAAACGCAACCACCGCCGCCACTTCTTCGGCCTCGACGATCCGCCCGATCAATGAACCGCCGTACAGCGCCCGCTCGGCCGCCGCCGGCGTGATCCCGGCGGCGGCGGCGCGGGCGGCGATCGCGCCTGCGGTGCGCGCGGTGCGGGTGGCGCCGGGGTGGACCACGGTGACGTTGATGCCGTGCGGGCCAAGCTCGTCGGCCAGGTTCTTGGTCAGCGCGGCAACCGCGATGTTGCGCGCCGAGCCGGGGATCGAGCCGGTCAGCCGCGCCGCCAGCCCGCTGATATTGATGATCCGTCCCCAGCCGCCCGCGATCAGGTGCGGCGCGGCGGCGCGGGCCACGCGCAAGTAGCCGATGACCTTGGTATCCAGCTCCTCCAGCATATCGGCCGAACTGACCCCCGCCACCCCCGGCCGGGCGGGTGGGCTGAGCGCCCGCTCCGCGCCGTTGATCACGATATCGAGCCCGCCGAGCCGCGCCGCCGTGAACGCGACCAGCGCATCGACTTGGGCATCGCTGCGCGTATCGGCCAGCGCGGCGTGAACTTCGCCGCCGGTCACAGCGGCGAGTTCGGCGGCGGCGGCATCGGCGATAGTGCGGTCGCGCCCGGAAATCACGACCCGGGCGCCTTCCTCGAGCAGCAGCCGCGCCACCGCCATGCCGATCCCGCGCGTGCCGCCGGTGATGAGCGCGCGCTTGCCAGTCAGTTGCAGGTCCATGTGGTGCTCCGCTGGTAATTCGGTTTACTGGTGCCGGACCTTGCGCCCTACCGCACGTCCGCGAACAGTGCCTACCGCTTTTTGCCGGGCGAATGCGGGCTTGCGGGAGCGCGAAAATCCGGCCAGTTTCGAAATCCGGCCAGTTCCGAAATCCGGTTGACGGACCGATTGCCTTGTTTAAATGGACCAACCATAAAAATGCGCGCGATCCGGCCGAATGGGCGGGCCGGCGGCAATAACGAGCAAAAGCATGCGCCCCGCGCCCCGATCCGGTCGCCCGCCGGGAGGGTGGCAGGCCGCGCGGAGGGGATCGGACGATGCAATCCTGGCAGCACCTGCGTTTCGAGCGCGTGAGCGAGACTGGCGGCGAGGTCGGCGTGATCACGCTGAACCGGCCCGAGCGGCTCAATGCGCTTAACCCGCTGCTGATGGAGGAGCTTGCCCTGTTGTTCGAACAACTGCGCGGCGAATCCGCCGACTTGCGCGTGATCCTGCTGCGCGGCGAAGGTCGGGCATTCTGCGCCGGGGCGGATATCCAGTCCGATGCCTTTGCCGAACCCGGCCCGGGCGCGGTGCAGCGCCAGGTCGAACTGCAGCAACGCTGTGCGCGGATCATCCGCGCGATGCGCAATTGCCCGCAGCCGATCATCGCCTTGTGCCAGGGGCCGGCCTGCGGCGGCGGCTTTTCGCTCGCGCTGGCGGCGGACGTGCGGATCGCCACGCCCGATGCGCGGATGAACGCGGCCTATCTGCAGGTCGGGCTGGGCGGCGCCGACATGGGCTCGGGCTATCTCCTCACCCGGCTGGTCGGCCACTCGGTGGCATCGGCGCTGCTGCTCACCGGCGATTTCATCGGGGCGGAGCGTGCCCGCGAAGTGGGGCTGGTCACCGAGATCGCCCAGCTGGAAGACCTGTACGAAGCCGGGCTGGCGTTCGCCCGGCGGATGCTGCGCAATGCCCCGCTGGCGCTGCGCCTGACCAAGGACGCGCTCAACCTGCTGGTCGATTGCGGCAGCCTTGATGCCGGCCTCGCGATCGAGGATCGCCAGCAGGTGCTGCTGCTCAACACCCACGATCACCGCGAGGGCTTGCGTGCGTTTGTCGAGCGCCGCCCGCCGGAATACCACAATGTCTGAGTTTGCCATTCCCCGCCGTGGGCCGATGCCCGGGCTGATGATGCCGGCGCAGCTCAACTTGTGGCGGCTGGTCGATTATGCCGCCGATTATCACGCCCACATCGAGGTGGTTGCCCAGAACCTGCACGGATCGTCCGACCGGTCCACCTGGGCCGGGGTGCGCGCGGCCTCGCTGCGCATGGCCGCCGGACTGGCGCGGCTCGGCGTGGACGAGAACTGGCGCGTAGCCTCGCTGGCGTGGAATACGCTCGATCATCTCCACCTGCATTACGCGGTTACCGGGCTCGGCGTGCCGCTGCACACGCTTAACCCGCGCCTCACCGGCGACGATCTGTGCTACATGATCGACCTGGTCGAGGACGACATGTGCTGCTTCGATGAAGGCACCGCCGATCTCGCCCGCGAACTGGCCGGGCGCGAAAATGCGATCCGCTGCTGGGTGTACCTTGGCGCAGGCGAACCCGAGGGCGCGGCCGATTTCCCCGGCCTGCTCTATATGCGCGACCTGACGGCAGCGGACGCAGGGGATTTCACCTGGCCTGATTTCGATGAGAACCGCGCCGCCGTGATCTGCTTCACCTCGGGCACCACCGGACGGCCCAAGGGCGTGGTCTATTCACACCGCTCGCTGACGCTGACCGCGATGGCGATGACCATGGCCGACATGTACGGCACCTGGATCGAGGGCGAGCAGGTCTGCGTGATGCCGATCGCCGGGATGTTCCATGCCAACGCCTGGCTGATGCCGTTCTCCGCGCCGATGAACGGGCACAAGCTGGTGCTGCCGGGGCGGCGGCTGGACGGGTCCAACCTGCTTGACCTGATCCTGGCCGAAAACGTGACCATGGCGGGCGGCGTCTCGACGATCTGGAACGACGTGCTGCGCGAGATGGACCGGCGCGGGATCGGGCAGACCTCCGTGCACACCGCGCTCGTCTCGGGCACGCGGATGCCGCCTGATACCGCTGCGGCGCTGGCCGCGCACCGGATCAACCCGCGCCAGAGCTGGGGCATGACCGAGTGCCCCGGCAGCGCCCGCGGGTCGATGCCGTGGGGTTGGACCGGGCTTCCCGAAGCTGCGCGCGAGGCGCAGCTCATCGGCCGCCAGGGCCGCGTGGGCTTTCAGGCGCGCTTGCGGATCATCGACGAAGACGGCCACGTCCTGCCGCATGACGGCACCACCACCGGCCACCTCGAAGCGGCCGGGCCGACCGTCCTGTCACGCTATCTGGGCGAACCCGAGGACGCCGCGCGGACCTGGCTCGATACCGGCGATCTGGCCCGGATCTATCCCGACAGCACGATCGAGATCGTCGACCGCGCCAAGGACGTGATCAAGTCCGGCGGTGAATGGATCAGTTCGCCCCAGCTGGAGGCGGCGGCGCTGCGCCACCCCGCGATCCGCTCGGCGGTGGCGATCGCCGTGCCGCATCCGCGCTGGCAGGAACGGCCGATGCTGATCTGCATTGCCGAGCCGGGGATGGAGCGCCCGTCCGACGACGATCTGCGCGCCTTCATGGCCGAGGTGGTGGCGAAGTGGTGGCTGCCCGATGAAATCCGCTATGTCGATGATCTGCCGATGACAACGACCGGCAAGATCAACAAGCTGGCCTTGCGCCAGCAAATCGCCGGCTGACACCAGACCAGCCGGAACCAGGGAGAACCGACGATGGCCGAACTCGCCAGCCAGATCCAGGCAGCCTTTGCCGCCGAGGAAGCCGCGCCGCAGATGGTGACCCGCGCCGACGAGATCCCGGCGCGCTATGAATGCATCACCGATGCCTGGCTGACCGACGTGCTGTGCCGCGATGTCCCGGGCGCCGAGGTCACTGGCCACCGCCTCGACGCGCCGGACGATGGGGCTAACAACCGTCGCCGGATTTTTCTCACCTACAACCCCGCCGGCGATGCGGCCAGGTTGCCTGCCTCGGTCTTCTGCAAGGCGGCGCAGGGGCTCAACAACCGCCTGTTGATGGCCCATTCCGGCGCGATCCTGTGCGAGGTGACGTTCTTCCAGCGCGTCCGCCAGCGCCTGTCGATCGAAACCGCCGTGTCCCGCCACGCCGCCTACGATCCGGAAACCTTCGCCTCGATCGTCGTGCTCGATGATTTCGCCGGCTATGCCGAATTTTGCGACGAGACGACCGTGGTGGATCGCGATTTTGCCGAGCGGCAGGTGGACCTGCTGGCCGCGATCCATGCGCCGTTTTACCAGTCGCCGGAACTGGACGGCGATCTGGCAGTGCTGCCCACCTGGCACACCCGGTTCAGCAACCTGTCGCACTGGCGGCTGGAAGAATCCTGCGCTATCGGCCTGCGCGAGGCGGGCGCCATCATCCCCGCCAAATTGCGCGCGCGCGAGGCGGAGATCTGGCCCGCCACGCTGTCCACGCTGGACAAGCAAAAGGATCTGCCGCTGACCCTGTGCCACGGCGATACCCACCTCAAGAACTGGTACCTCACCACTGGCGGCGTACTCGGGCTGGCTGATTGGGGCGCTACGCACCGCGGCCACTGGTCGCGCGATCTGGTCTACACGCTGACCACGTCGCTCACGATCGCCCACCGCCGGCGGTGGGAACGGGAACTGTTCACCCGCTATCTTGCGCGCATGGCGGAAGGCGGCGTGACGATCGATCCGGAAGCCGGCTTCGTCGAATACCGCCGCGCATTGATGACCGCGCTGGCGTTCTGGACGATGACGCTGAAGCCGGCCGAGGGCATGCCCGACATGCAGCCGCCGCGCACTTCGCTGGTATTCATCGAGCGGCTGGCGGCGGCGGTCGCCGATCATGATGTGCTCGATCTGGCCTGAAGCGCGGCGCCGCCGGCTAACGGCTTGTGTTAGCCACGCCGGTGGCTAGAACTTGCGGAAAATGGCAGCAGCGGGCCAGCGGTGCCGGCGCTGCCGGGTGAGGGGCACGCACGCGTTGAATCAGGTAATCAGCAAGGTCCGGCAATTCGAACGGCTGCGCGATACGATCCTTGACGATATCCGGTCGGGCAAGCTCAATCCCGGTGACAAGCTCCCGGCCGAACGGACCTTGTCCGACCTGTACGGGATCAGCCGCCACGCCGTGCGCGAGGCCTTGCGCACGCTCGAGATGTCGGGCGTGCTGCGCTTCACCAAGGGCGCATCGGGCGGCGCCTTCATCCGCGAAAGCACCGGCGACGGGGTCAGCCAGTCGATCCGCGACATGATCGTGCTGGGTCGGATGCCGCTGGCCGATCTGGTCGCGGTGCGCATCAACCTGCTGGTCCACGCGCTCGAACTGGCGATCCTGCATGCCACCCCGGAAGAACTGGACGAACTTGATCGCAACATCGACGAAACGGCCGAGGTGCTGGACCTGCACGATCCCGTCGCCTCGATCGGGCCGGTGCTGGAATTCAACATCCTGCTTGGGCGCATGTCGCACAACGTCGTGCTCTCGATGCTGATCGATTCGCTGGCGATGATCATGAAGGACCTGCTGCTGGTGTACCGCCTCACGACGGAGGTTGACCTGATTACCCCGCGCCGCACGATCGCGCGCTGCCTGCGGGACAAGGACTTTGCCGGGGCAGCAACTGCGCTGCGCGCCCACTATGCGCAAACCACCCGCTACGTGGTCGAACGCGCGGCGCTGCCGGAACGGGTCAAGCTGGGCTGAACGGCTGGCGCAGCGGCCGTGCGGGCGACAAGCCGCGTTCGGCCAGCGCCTGAGCCTTGACTCCCCTGCACGATTGGTTGAACCTTTGGCCCAAAGCCAAGTGATAACCGCATGCCGATGGTAGCGGAGGGGGCCGTCAGGTCGCCGCGCGGAAGAATTTCGGCGATTGACGCCGTAAAGCAAAGGAACTGGAATGTCCGTCATCGATAGTCCGGCGCAGGCCGCGCCGGTGGACAGCGTCGATATCTGGAATCGCGCCGACATGGAGCCCAGGATCAAGGAGATCCTTGACCGGACCGTGCGCGATCGTCCGACTGGGCCTTATGCGGCCAAGACCGACGCCGAAATCATCGCTATGCTCGAACGGCTCTATACCGCAGAAGGGCTGGTCGATATCGAGATCTCCGGCGTCCAGCGCATGGCCGGGGGCGCCTCGAAGGAACAGTTCGCGTTCCTGCTGCGCCACGCGGGCGACGCAGCCGGTGAGCATCTGGTGCTGCGCATGGACCCGCTCGAGGCGATCGCGCAGACCTGCCGCGGCCGCGAGGCGCAACTCCACGTCGCGCTGGGCGATGTGCTGCCGGTCGCGCCGGTCCGCAATGTCGATCCTGATGGCGAAGTGCTGGGTCAGCCGGCGATCATCCTCGGGTTCGTCAACGGGGTGACCGAGCCAACCGACAGCAAGGGCCACGGCGTCTCGGGCATGGGCTCGCGCTATGACGAGTGGGCGGACAAGCTCTCGCCCCAATTCATCCACGCGCTGGCGACGGTGCACAATTTCGACCGCAGCAATGCCGATCTGTCCTACTTCGCCGAGCCCGCGCCGGGCACCCGCCAAGCGGCGATCTGGCAGGTCAACGCCTGGTCCAAGCTGTGGTGGGACGCGATCGTCCAGCCAGTGCCGATTGTCACCTATGCCGAACGCTGGCTGCGCGAGAATGCGCCGGTCTGCGAACAGCCGGTGATCTGCCACTGCGACTTGCGGATCGGCAACTTCATGTTCGAGGAACCCAGCGGCAAGTTCACCGCCGTGCTCGACTGGGAACTCGCCCACATCGGCGATTACCACGAGGATATTGCCTGGGCGTGCCAGCGCCTGTTCGGGATGCTCGATGATAACGGGGAGTTCCTCGTCTGCGGGTTGATGCTGCGGCCTGAATTCATCCGCCGCTACGCAGAGGCTTCGGGCAACCGCATCGATCCAGACCGGCTGCGCTATTACGAGGTGCTCAACGCCTACAAGTGCGCGGTGATGGATCTGGGCCAGGCGATCCGCGCCGCGACCGAAAGCAACAACCACCAGGATCTGGTCCTGACATGGCTCGCTTCGGCCGGCGCCGTGTTCCTTGACCAGATCGTCACGCTGATCCGGGAGGCCTGAGCCATGCTGCCCAATATCGATGTCCGGATCGCCAACCTGATCAAGGCGATGGAGCAGGTCGTCCTGCCCGCGCTGCCCAGATCGGAACGGCTGGCGCGTGATCAGGCCATGCTGGTGGTCGGCCACCTCCGCATGATCGCGGGCCAGTGGAAGTCGGCGCTGCGGTTTGAACAGGTCACGCTCGATGCGCTGATCGATCTGGCCGAGAAGCTGGCCGGAGTTGTCGCCGCGCCCTTCGCCGGCCGGCTTGCCGATGCAGCCAAAGCCGCGCGCGCCGCCGATCGCGGCAGCGTCGATGGGCTGGAGCAGGCCTACACCGCGCTTGGGACCGTCATCGACGAGGCCATCCTTGGCGGACCGGACCATGTCGCGTTCCCCCCGGCCGCAGTCGATGTGCTGTTCGAATACGGCACGCGGCAGGCCCGGCTCGAGCGGACGTGGTTCAAGGCGATCGGGTTCGATCCCGACCGCGCCGAATTGCCGGAAATCGCCGACGTACTCTGACCTTTGCAGCGCAACAAAAAAAGCCCGGGGAAGCGATGCGGCTTCCCCGGGCTTTTCCGTTACGACCCTGATCGCTTTGGGGGCGGCTATGTTCCGGCCGCGTTTGGGCTCAGGCTTTGGTGAAGCGGATCGGCAGCGACTTGAGGCCGCCGACGAAGTTGGTCTGGACCCACTTTGGATCGCCAGCCAGTTCGACCGACTTGAGGCGCGGCATCAATTCCTCGAACAGGATCTTGAGTTCGAGCCGGGCGAGGTGCTGGCCCAGGCACATGTGTGCGCCAAAGCCGAAGGCGATGTGGCGGTTGGGGCGGCGGTTGACCACGAAGTCGTCCGGGCGGTCGAACACGTCCTCGTCGCGGTTGGCCGAGGGGTAGGACAGGAACAGCCGTTCGCCCTTGCGGATTTTCACGCCGCGCAATTCGGTGTCCTCGGTGGCGCTGCGCATGAAGTGCTTGACCGGGCAGGCCCAGCGCAGTGCCTCTTCCACGAACGATCCGGTCAGTTCTGGCGAGTTCCTGAGCAGTTCAAACTGGTCCGGGAACTTGATCATGCCGTACATGCCGCCCGCCGAAGTGGACGACGTGGTGTCATGCCCGGCGGTGGCCAGCGCGACGTAATAGCCGTTGGCTTCGGCGTCGGGCACGTATTCGCCGTTGATCTTGGCGTTGGCGATCAGCGAGATCACGTCGTCGCGCGGTTCGATCCGGCGCGCTTCGCTCAGCTGGCGGAAATAGTCGTAGAAATCCTCGATCGTGGACTTCCACTGCTTGGCCGCGACCAGCGGATCCAGCTCCAGTTCTTCACGCTGTTCTTCCGGGTCGTGGGTGCCGAAAAACTCCTGCGTCAGCTTGAGCATCCGCAGTTCGTCTTCGGGCGGCACGCCGATCAGCGTCATCACGACGCGCAGCGGATAAAGCAGCGCGAAATCCTTGAGGAAATCACACTCGCCGTCGAAGCTCAGCAAGGTTTCGACCGAATCGCGCGCGATTTCGCGAATCTGGTCAGTCAGCGTGGCGATCCGGTTGGGGAAGAACCAGTTCGATGTGAGGTTGCGATACAGCCCGTGTTCCGGCGGATCCATGAAGGTCAGCGAGGCAAGCGAGCGGATCGTGCCGTTGTTCATCGAACGGATGAACGCATCATTGGCCCGATCGTTGAGAATCGGGTTCTCGTCGCCGCTGTGGAACAGCTTGGAATTGCGCTCCACCGCGATCAGGTCGGCATGCTTGGTGATGATCCACAGCGGATCATAACCGGGCACTTCGGCCAGGCCCACCGGCGTGGTGTTGCGGACTTGCTTGAGCGCGGGATAGATCACCGCGTCGTCCGCATAGGACTTAGGCGAAATGATCGCCGCGGCAAGGTCGGCCGGAATCCGATGGTCGGAGCGCGTTGCGGTGTCAGCCGCCATGGGCTTTCTCTCCTAGCTGGGTTTATAAGCCTTGCGCAGCGGGCAGCGCATTTTGTGTAAGCCAGTTACGCACTGCCAGTTTATTGACATCGTTCAAGCAGAAGGTCAATGGTTGGTCCGTTCAGCCGAGGTCGAACATCCGGGGGTAGACAAGATCGCGTTCACCGGATCGACCCGCGTCGGCAAGGTGGTCGAAGCCGTCTCGGCGGCGGCGAACTGGTTCCAGATCGGGCACGGCCGCGATCCCGATACGATGATCGGCCCGCCGGAGCCGCGAAGTGAGCGAGGAAGGGATCCTCGCCTATACGGAAACCATGACCGTCACGGCGCTGCTGGCGGACTGATCGCGAATCGCGTATTACCCATACACGTTCTGATCGGCCGCCGCGCGGCCGGTCAGGGTGTGGCTAACAACAACCTCCGCCAACAACTACCACTGGGAGTGGACATGAAGATCACCGCCGCCGTCGCGCGCGAAGCCCACGCGCCGTTTTCGATCGAAACCCTTGAACTCGAAGCGCCCCGCGCGGGTGAAGTGCTGGTCCGCATCGTCGCCACGGGGCTGTGCCACACCGATATCGTCGTGCGCGATCAGGTCCTGCCGGTTCCGCTGCCGGTGGTGCTCGGTCATGAAGGCGCTGGCGTGGTTGAAGCAGTTGGCGAAGGCGTGACCTCGGTCGCGCCCGGTGACGAAGTCGTGATCGGCTTTGGCTTCTGCGGTCATTGCCACAACTGCGAGGATCACCAGCCCGGCTATTGCGACGAATTCATGCCGCGCAACTTCGGCGGCGCCCGGCCCGATGGTTCGCAGGCCCTGCGTGACGCCGACGGCAAGCCGGTCGGCAGCCACTATTTCGGCCAGTCCTCCTTCGCCACATACGCGCTGGCGACCGAACAGAACGTGGTCAAGGTTAGCGCCAGGGCGGTGCCGCTTGCCCATCTCGGCCCGCTCGGCTGCGGGATGATGACCGGCGCGGGCGCCGTGTTCAATGCGCTGGCTGGCCCGGCCGGCAGTTCGATCATCGTTGCGGGCGGCGGTCCGGTCGGCCTCAGCGGCGTGATGGCGGCCGCTGCGCTCGATTTCGGCACCGTGGTGCTGGTCGAACCGGTCGCCGCGCGCCGCGCGCTGGCGCTGGAAATCGGCGCCACGCACGTGATCGATCCGGCCGCCGGCAATGTCGCCGAACAGCTGCGCGCGATCGTGCCCGGCGGGGTTGACCGCGCGCTCGACACCACCGGCAATCCCGGCGTGATCGAGGGGCTGATCAACTGCCTCGCCTCGCGCGGGAAGCTGGGCTATGTCGGCGTGCCAAAGTCGCTCGACGCGACGATCACCGTCAGCCTGGTCCAGCTGATGACGCTCGGCATCTCGGTCAA
>JANLUV010000337.1:0-16646 GCA_031363685.1 Alphaproteobacteria bacterium
GTCTTCGACTGGGCAATTCGCTACATCAGCGAGCGCCGCATCGACGTCCGGCCAGTTCGCCGCGCTGTACCCCAAGCGCAGCTTCGATGTCGGCATCGCCGAACAGCACGGGGTCACCTTCGCGGCTGGACTTGCCGCGCAGGGCATGCGGCCGTTCTGCGCGATTTATTCAACCTTCCTGCAGCGCGCTTACGATCAGGTTGTCCACGACGTGGCGATCCAGAACCTGCCGGTCCGCTTCGCGATCGACCGCGCCGGGCTGGTCGGCGCAGACGGGGCGACTCACGCCGGTTCGTTCGACGTGACCTATCTCGCCTCGCTGCCCAACATGGTGGTGATGGCGGCGGCCGACGAGGCCGAACTGGTCCACATGACCCACACCGCCGCCTTGCATGACAGCGGCCCGATCGCGTTCCGCTATCCGCGCGGCAATGGCACCGGCGTTGCCCTGCCGGACGTGCCGCAGCGGCTGGAAATCGGCAAGGGCCGGATCGTCCGACAGGGGACCAAGGTGGCGCTGCTGTCGCTCGGCACGCGGCTGGCCGAGGCGCTCAAGGCGGCCAACCAGCTTGAGGCGCGCGGCCTGTCCACCACGGTGGCCGACTTGCGCTTCGTCAAGCCGCTGGATGGCGACCTGATCCGCCGGCTGATGGCCACGCACGAGGTTATCATCACCATCGAGGAAGGCGCGATCGGCGGGCTTGGCGCCCACGTCCTGACGATGGCGAGCGACGAGGGGCTGACCGACGCGGGCCTGCGCATCCGCACCATGCGGCTGCCCGACGTGTTCCAGGATCACGATTCGCCGGATCGGCAATATGACGCCGCCGGGCTGAACGCCCCGCAGATCGTCGATACCGTGCTGAAGGCCCTGCGTCACAACAGCGCCGGGGTGGAAGAAGCGCGGGCTTAGAGCATCGTGCCGTTAATCTAATCCATATCGGGTAGCGATCGGGACCGGGACGCCGAGCACCGGCTGCGCGAAAAACTGCGCAAGATCGACGCGCTGTTCGCCGGCGCCGCCACTGCCGACGAAACGGCTGCGGCCGGCGCGGCAGCCGAGCGCATCCGGCGACAGTTTGCCGACACCAGCGAGCGCGAGAAGACGGAGGAATTCAAGTTCTCGATCCCCGTTCCCTGGTCGCGCCAACTCTTCACCGCGCTGTGTCGTCGTTACCGTGTGCAGCCCTTCCGCTACCCTTCGAACGCCAGGTCTTTCGCGCTTCCGGCCTCAATCTGGTGGTCAGCGCCATCATTTTATGGAACACAGTCTACCTCTCGCAGGTCGTTGAAAGCCTGCGGGCAGAACGGCGCGATTCGCCGGATGACATCATTCGCCACATCTCCCCGCAGATATGGGAGCACATCAACCTTACCGGCAGCCATGACTGGAATGGAGAAGGGTGGCCCGAAGGCGCCTTCCATCCGCTCTGTCGCGCCACCAACGAGAAAATCGTGGAGGCAGCGTGAGCAGAAAGCCCGAAATTCAACCCAAACCGAGACGAGCCCTGTCGCACAAGCTGCGCACGAGCGAAAATGGCCCTGGCATTCAATGGGTAGACGGAAATGAGGGCGCTCAGCCTAACGATCCACAGCGATCGGGTCTGATCTCGACGTCTCGATCATTCACTCTGACCCTGTCCCCGCATGGCGAGTTGCGTCTGGACGAAGCGGACGGTGGCCCCGCGCTTAGCGCTGCTTTTGCGGCACAGATCAACGACGCCTTTGTTCGCGGGGCGGGTGTTGAAAATCTCGGGTCTCCCGTAGCGGGACAGCGCCTCCTCCAGAGCCTCCACGCAGCAACGGACGTCCATGGTGTTCGATACCCGCCAGGCCAGAACCTTGCGGGTTGCCCAGTCCGTGATCGCTACCAGGTAGAGCAACCCCCGCCGCATGGGCCAATACGTCATGTCGGTACACCAGCCGTGGTTGGGCCGCACGATCGCCAGTTGGCGCAGCAGATAAGGGTATATCCGGTGCTCGGGGTGAGGATCGCTGGTCCGGGGACGCTGATATAGCGCCGCAAGCCCCATCCTGGCCATGAGGCGCCGCACGCGGTGACGACCGACTTCATGGCCGAGCCGGCGCAGGTGGCGCACCATTTGCCGGCTGCCGTACCACGGACAATCCAGGAACACCGTGTCGATCACCTGCCTCAACGCCAGTGTCGCCTCGCTCTCCGGCACGGGCTGATAGTACCAACTCGACCGGCTAATCGACAACAGGCGGCATTGCGCCACGATCGACAGACTGGGGTGAGACGGTTCGACCAACTCCGGCCGCCGTTCCACGCTCATCGACCGGCAGCCTGCGCTAAAAAATCCCGTTCCACGAGCCACTGCCCGATCTTCGCGTGAAGCGTTTCAACCTCGGCTGCACTGACCATCTTCGCAGCGGGCTCGCCCGCGTCGAACAACCCTGCCAGACCTGCGGTCGCCTGCCGCTTCCAACCGCCGATCACTGTCGGGGGGATGCCGTGCTTGGCGCCCAGCTCCGAAAGCGTCATCTTGCCCCGGATCGCATCCAGCGCAACCTTCGCCTTGAAATCCGAACTGGACCGCTTCCTTGTAGTCTGCATGCCCGCTTCCTGACGTCGCGGGGAGCTTAGCGTCCGGTCCAGATTTCCCGGACCACCTCAGTGCTCGTCAACGCGGCGACCGGCAACCTGCTGCTGCTGCAGAAGCAGGATGAGTTCCTGGTGGGTCTTGGGCCGGATGCGGGGATTGCGCGTCTGGGCAGGCCCAAAATCAGACCCGCCCTAGTTGCCGAAATCGAACGCCTCGCCAGTTCCACCAACCTGAGCGTGCGCCAAATTCACCAGAACCTATCGGCTCAGGCCTCGCGGGGGTTCATCGGCGAAATAACCAAGCGAGCGAGGGCTGCCGAAGGGTTCTCCCTCGCGAGCCAGGCCGTGTGATGCATTTTACACGTATCCTTAACATACCCCGGCCTGGGCCGCCGCCCGGACACGGCTGACCGACGTGGGCCAGCTGGGCGGTCTGCTCGACCGGGCGGCGGGGCAATTGATTCACGTCCGGCTGGACCGGGTCAGTCCGCTGACGGTGCCGGTGCTGGTCATGATCGGGCGGGAAAGCCTGCCAGCTGCGGCGCCAACGAAAACGGGGGCGGATCGCTCCGCCCCCGTTTCGGTAGCCGGTCGGGCTGAGGCTTATTCAGCCTTGCGAGCGTGCGGCGACTTGCCGAATTCCGAATACTGTTCGTTTCCGACGAAACCGAACTTGGTCACGCCCGAAGCCTTGATGATGTTGATCGCCGCGGCCGAGAGCTTGTAGCTCGCACCAGCTTCCGGCTGGAACTGAAGCTCCGGCTCAGGTTTCATCTGCACCGTCTGCTTGAGCAGCGAGACGAGCTGGCCATTGTCCACCACCACGCCGTTCCACAGAACCTTGTTCTCATAAGTGAGGACAACCTTGTTCTTGACCGAGTTGACGATGACGTCCGGCGGCGGCTGGTTTGGTGACGGTAGGTCGATATTGACCGCGTGGGTAGCGACCGGAATGGTGATGATGAACATGATGAGGAGAACGAGCATGACGTCGATGAGCGGCGTCGTGTTCATTTCCATCATCGGCGAGCCATCATCGCTGCCGCCTGACATAGACATGGGAAGTTACTCCTGAATTGCCGTGAGGGTTGAAGACCAGTCGGGAAGACTGGGCATCAGCCGTTCGGATCCACCGGGTTCGAGAGGAAGCCGACGGTCGGATAGCCCGAGATCTGGACGTTGTAGATCGCGCCGGCAATGCAGCGCCACGGCACGGCCACGTCACCGCGAATGTGGACCTGCGGTACCTTTTCCGGGTTGGCACGAAGTGCCTCGGGGCCGCCTTCACGCTTCACGATCGTGTCGAGCCGCTTGTACGCCAGCTTGCGGAGTTCTTCCGAATCGACCGGGGTGACGTTGTTGAAGTAGATTCGGCATTCGCCATTGCGCGAGGCGCCTTCGAAGCCGGGTTCACCGGGGCTGCGGCCACCATTGTCAGTGCTGCTGATCGTCAACAGCAGGTTCTCGACCTTGTCCTTCGATTCCAGCGAGACCATGATCGGTATCCGCAGCTTTTCGATCGACTGGGTCGCGATCGGAACCGCGATCAGGAAGATGATCAGCAGCACCAGCATCACGTCCACCAGCGGGGTCGTGTTGATGTCCGACAACGGGCGTTCTTCACCGCCGGCGCTCATCGCAATCGCCATATTTACATCCTATCCTGTCTTTGATCCGGGTGGGGCGGACCGGCATGCTGCGATCCGGCCCCAACCGGTGGAGCAGGTACCCGGCAGGCGAACCCGCCGGGGGACCCACCAGCCTATGGCACCAAGCTTACGGCTTGACCGGAGCGGCCGCCGGCTTGGCCGGAGCAGACTTGGCAGCGGGAGCCGCTGCAACCGCAGGCCTGACTGCGCCCTTCGAGTTGATGTTGGCGAGCACGTCGATCGAGAAGCTATTCAGCATCTCAGCGATGCGCTTGTTGCGGGCCTGCAGGTAGTTGTAGGCGAGCACGGCCGGAACCGCGACGAGCAGACCGAGCGCGGTCATGATCAGCGCTTCACCAACCGGACCCGCGACCTTGTCGATCGAGGCCGAACCGGCCAGACCGATCGCGATCAGGGCGCGGTAGATGCCAACCACGGTGCCGAACAGACCGATGAACGGCGAGGTCGCACCGACGGTGGCGAGGAACGGCAGACCCGAAGCGAGTCGGGCGTTGATCGAGGCTTCCGAGCGGATCAGGGAGCCGTGCAGCCAGTCATGGGCTTCCATCGAGTCGGTCATCTTGCCGTGCTGGTCTTCGGCGGCAAGTCCGTCCTCGGCGATCTGGCGCCAGGCGCTGTCCTTGTCGAGTTTGGCGGTACCTTCCCTGAGCGTGGCAGCACGCCAGAAGGTGGTGCGCAGTGCGCGGCCCTGACGCAGGACCTTCGACTGTTCGACCCACTTGGTGAACAGGATGAAGAACGAACCGAACGACATGACGCCCAGGATCGTCACAGTTGCCTGTGCGATGAAGCCGCCCTGTTCGAGGGCTTCCTTGAAGCCGAACTTGTTCTGCGGGGCTGCGTTCGCGGCAGCGGCAAGGAGTTCAAAAAGCATGCGTATAGTCCTCTCAAGAATAGTTGATGTCAGGCTGCCGGATGGGTCCGGCGAAGGAGCCCGGCCAGATGCCGTGCTCCAGGGGAATTCATCATTCCTTCGGAATCACCCAGCGGATCCGGTTGGAGTAGGACCCCGCCGTCGGGTTGCCTTCACCATCGGTTGCCGGTTGGAACCGGGCGCGCCGGCGCACGTTGTCGCAGGTTGCCTGATCGAGATCCGGGCTGCCGCTCGAGCCGACGACCTGGCAGTCGGCGACCTTGCCGTCAGTTCCGACAGACACGCGGAACGTGGTCACGCCTTCACGTTCTTCACGCAGGGCGCGCGAAGGATAGTCGTTCGACGTTGCCCAGTTGCTAGGGCTGCCCTTGGGCTGCGGCTGCTTCGGCGTAAACCGGGGCGGCGGCGGCGGCGGCGGAGCCGCAGGTGCGACATATGGCGGCGGCGGAGGCGCAACCTGAACAGTCTCGATCGGCGGCGGAGCAACCGACACATCAAGCCTGACCGCAGGAGCGACCGGCGGAGGCGCGTTAATCACCTTGGGCGGCGGTGGCAACGGCACCTTAGGTTTTTCCGGTTCCTTGATGTCGACTGTCGTCACCTTCTTGAGGGCGGTCCTGACACTCTCATAAGAAAGGCCCGTGACCAAGGCATAACCGAGGGCGATGTGAATCAGTACAACGATGATCAGCGCGGTAATCTTGTTACCGCTCATCTGTTGCTGTTGGTCAGCGTAAGCCATTCAGACGCATCACTCCTAAAACAACGCCCGGGATTGGTCCAGGGCAACCGAAACCAGCAGCGCCAAGTCGCCACCAGCCCCGAAGTCTTAATCTTCCACCCTGCCGGTCGATCCGGGGCACCGTACGGTCCCGAGTTCCGTGCAGGCGCACAGTTGTGGCCACTCTGTTGAGTGTGCCGATTTTTCGCGAGCCTTAACGCCGAGTCAGCGCCCGCGCAACGCCTGATTCAGGCCTTGCCGCAGGTTAACCGACAATTCACAAGGGTTAAGATCAAAACGGCCCGGATGCAATGCGCTGTTATTGCCGATATCCCGCCAAATCGAGGTTTGTAGATGTCTCGCTGCGTTTTTTCCGCTCCTAATCTCGTTTTTTCCGCTGCGCTGGGGCTGGCCGCGTCGGCCGTGAGCCCCGAATCGGGCCATGCAGCGCCGCCGCCGCCGTTCGAGCCGCCGGTCACTTATGCCGATGTGATGGATCTGGCCGATCATGCCCCGGTTGTCGTGCGCGCGCAGGTCCGCAAGGTGGCCGTGGTCGAGCCCGCGCGCTCGGCCGGGCTGCGGCCGGGCTGGCGCCGGCTCTATGTCGAGGCACAGACCGCCGCGCTGCTGTCGGGGCCGCCGCAGACCGGCGCCGCTCTGCGCTACCTGGCCGACGTTGCGCTCGACGCGAAGGGCAAGGTGCCCAAGCTGGCACGCCGCAGCGTGCTGGTGTTTGCCCGCGCCGTACCGGGGCGACCCGGCGAGCTGCAGCTGGTTGCGCCCGACGCGCAAGTTCTGTGGGGCCCGGCGACCGAACAGCGGCTGCGTGGCATCCTGGGCGAATTGCTCGCCCCGGGCGCGGCGCCGCGCGTGAACAAGGTGCGCGAGGCGATCTACGTGCCCGGCAACCTTGCGGGCGAGGGCGAGACGCAGTTGTTCCTCGACACCGCCAACGGCGAACCTGCCGCGATCAGCGTGGTCCACACCCCCGGCGAAGCGGCGCGGTGGAGTGTGTCCTTCTCCGAGGTGGTCGACACTTCGGGCGAACCGCCGGCGCGCGACACGCTGGCCTGGTACCGCCTGGCGTGCTTCCTGCCAGAGGCGCTGGGCGAGGGCGTCAACGTTTCGGCCACCGACGAAGACCGGGCCCAGGCCGGAGCCGACTATCGCCTCGTCCGGACCGCGCTCGGGACATGCCCGCGGGTTCGCAAGTAAGCCGGGATGACGTGAGCGGTATGGCCTTTCGCCGCCGAGTGCCTTACGGGCCCGCGCGAAAGGGAGTATCATGGTCGAACCGCTTCGTATCGCGCTGGCAGGACTGGGCACCGTCGGAGCGGGCGTGATTCGCCTGATCGAGACCAATGCCGCCCTGATCGCGCGCCGGGCCGGCCGGCCGATCCAGATCACCGTCATCAGCGCGCGCGATCGCAGCAAGAACCGCGGTGTCGACTTGTCGGGCTACGCCTGGGAAGACGACATGGTCGTGATGGGCGAGCGGCCTGACGTGGACGTGGTGGTCGAACTGGTCGGCGGCGCGGACGGTCCGGCGCTGGCGTTGGCGCGCACCACGATCGAGGCGGGCAAGGCGTTTGTCACCGCCAACAAGGCGATGATCGCGCACCACGGGCTCGAACTGGCGACCAAGGCCGAGGCGGCCAAGGTCGCGCTCAAGTTCGAGGCGGCGGTGGCGGGCGGCATTCCGGTGATCAAGGGTTTGCGTGAAGGCGCGGCGGCCAACGCGATCGAGCGGGTCTACGGCATCCTCAACGGCACCTGCAATTTCATCCTTTCGACGATGGAAGACACCGGCCGCGATTTCGGTGACGTCCTCGCCGAAGCGCAGGCGCGCGGCTTTGCCGAGGCCGATCCGGCGTTCGACATCGAGGGCACCGACGCGGCGCACAAGCTGGCGATCCTGGCGGCGATCGCGTTCGGATCGAAGATCGATTTCGGCTCGGTCGAAACCGCCGGTATTTCGCGGCTGCGTTCGGCCGACATCGCCCAGGCCGATTCGCTGGGTTATGTGATCCGGCTGATCGGCATGGCCGAGCCCGATTGCGCCGAGGGGGTCACGCGCCTGTTCCAGCGCGTCCAGCCGCACCTCGTCCCGTTCGATCATCCGCTGGCCCATGTCGACGGGGCGACCAACGCGGTCGTGGCGGAAGGCAACTTCTCGGGCCGGTTGCTGTTCCAGGGCGCTGGCGCGGGCGACGGGCCGACCGCCAGCGCGGTCGTTGCCGACCTGATTGATATTGCGCGCGGGCAGATCATGGGGGGCGAGATCGGGGCGCCGTTCTCGGTCCCTGTCGCCGAACTGGAGGCCCTGCCAGCCGCGCCTTCCGGCCACCGGCTGGGCCGCGCCTATATCCGCTTCATCGTTGCCGATCGCCCCGGCGTGCTGGCCGAACTCACCGCCGCAATGCGCGACGCGGGAGTTTCGATCGAGAGCCTGATCCAGAAAGGCCGCGCTGGTGCGGACGGCGAGGTGCTGGTCGCGATGGTCACGCACGAAGGACCGGAAAGCGCCGTCAGCGAAGCCCTGCGCCTGCTGGACGGATCGCCTAGCCTGGCCTGCCCGCCGCTGGTCATGCAAATCCTCGGCGATTGATTCGGGCGGGTGGCAGGGCCAGGGTATGCTGCGGCCAAATTTACGATCGCTCAGATAGAATCGCTGCACTGCACTCGACAGAGCGCGAAGCCCTGTCTAACGCCCGCCACATACACCGTCCGCAACAGGGGTTCCCATGACCGCCACGCCCGCCAGCAAGGTCCTCGATCGCGTTCTCGTCCTTGAAATGGTCCGTGTGACCGAAGCTGCGGCCATCGGCGCGTCCGCGCTGATCGGGCGGGGCGATGAAAAGGCTGCCGACCACGCCGCCGTCGAAGCCATGCGCGCCGCGCTCAACGAACTCTACATGGACGGCACCGTCGTCATCGGCGAGGGTGAGCGCGACGAAGCACCGATGCTGTTCATCGGCGAAAAGGTCGGCGCGGCGCAGGGCACCGGCCCGAAGATCGATATCGCGCTCGATCCGCTGGAAGGTACCACCATCTGCGCCAAGGCCGGGCCGAACTCGCTGGCGGTGCTGGCGGTGGCCGAGGAAGGCAACCTGCTCAACGCGCCCGACGTCTACATGGACAAGCTGGCGGTCGGCCCGGGTTATCCCGATGGCATCATCGACCTTGCCAAGAGCCCGACCGAAAACGTCAAGGCGGTGGCCGCGGCCAAGGGCGTCGAGCCGCACGAGATCATCGTCTGCGTGCTGGACCGCCCCCGCCATGCCGATCTGATTGCCGAACTGCGCGGCCTCGGCTGCGGCATCCAGCTGATCCCGGACGGCGACGTTGCGGGCGTGATCGCGGTGACCAATCCGGACACCACGGTCGATATGTACATGGGCCAGGGCGGCGCGCCGGAAGGCGTGCTGGCGGCAGCGGCGCTGCGCTGCGTCGGCGGGCAGTTCAACGGCCGGCTGGTGTTCCGCAACGACGACGAACGCGCCCGCGCCCGCAAGTGGGGGATCGAGGACCTGGGCAAGATCTACAAGCTCGAGGAACTGGCCAAGGGCGATTGCATTTTCGCAGCCACCGGGGTGACCGACGGCTCGCTGCTCGCTGGCGTGAAGAAGCTCAAAACCGGCGTGATGACCACCGAAAGCGTGGTCATGCGCGCCTCGTCGGGTACGGTCCGCTGGGTCCGCGGCGAACACCGCAAGGGCCGCTGATCGCGCTATTGACCGAACTGGGGCGCGCCGCAGTACGGTGCGCTGTCACTTATGATATCCCCGAGGCGCGCGCGGGCGAATGTTGCAATTGCGGGACTCTCGGCTAGAGCGCGTGGCGCATCCAGGCACGCGAAGGAAACCGCGATGAAGCTCATGGCCGGCAATGGGAACCTCCCCCTCGCGCGGGCGATTGCGGGTTACCTCGAAACCCCGCTGACCGACGCCAGCGTGCGCCGGTTCGCGGACGAGGAAGTCTTCGTCGAAATTCACGAGAACGTCCGCGGTGAAGACGTGTTCGTGCTGCAGTCGACCAGCTTTCCGGCCAACGACAACCTGATGGAATTGCTGATCTGCATCGACGCGCTGCGCCGCGCCTCGGCTAAGCGGATCACCGCAGTGATGCCCTATTTCGGCTATGCTCGGCAGGACCGCAAGCCCGGCCCGCGCACCCCGATCTCGGCCAAGCTGGTCGCCAACCTGATCACCAAGGCCGGGGCCGACCGCGTGCTTGCGGTCGATCTGCACGCCGGGCAAATCCAGGGCTTCTTCGATATCCCGACTGACAACCTCTATGCCGCGCCGGTGATGGCGGCCGACATCCAGACGCGCTACGGCGCGCAGGACCTGATGGTCGTATCGCCGGACGTGGGCGGCGTGGTCCGCGCGCGGGCGCTGGCAAAGCGGCTCGACAATGCGCCGCTGGCGATCGTCGACAAGCGGCGCGACCGGCCGGGCCAGTCCGAAGTGATGAACATCATCGGCGACGTGAAGGGCCGGGCCTGCATCCTGATCGACGACATCATCGATTCGGGCGGCACCCTGTGCAACGCCGCCGAGGCGCTGATGGCGGCCGGTGCGGGCAGCGTGACCGCCTATATCACCCACGGCGTACTGTCGGGCGCGGCGGTGGCGCGGGTCAATGGTTCGGCGCTCAAGGAACTGGTCATCACCGACACGATCCTGCCGACCGACGCCACCCAGCATTCCGACCGTATCCGCATCCTCACGATCGCGCCGCTGATCGGCGAGGCGATTCGCCGGATTGCCGACGAAAGCTCGGTCAGCTCGCTGTTTGACTGAGTAGCGCCTGACGGGGCGGCGCTGCGGTAGTTGCGCCTCCATCACGACGCCTGCGGCGTCGAGGTCCTCCTCCCCGTTTGTGCGTGCCGCAAAAACCGGGAGGATCAGAGCTGACTTGTCCGCCACCCCATCATTGCCACGGCCGCGTCGCGCCCGGTTCCAGCCGCTCGATCAGTTCCAGCCGCCGGGCCTGCCGCGATTCGAGTGTCAGGGTCAGGATCGGCTGCGGGCGGGCGACGAACTGGGTGGGCGACATCCCGAACAGTTCAGTGAATTCGCGAATCAGGTGGCTCTGGTCGTAGTAGCGCAGCGCCAGTTCTTCGGCCTCGGCCCGGTCAGCCACGCCGCGCAAGTGGCTGGCCATGTCGAGCGCACGCGCGCGGCGGAGCACCTGTTTGGGCGGCATCCCGAAATCGCGGCCGATGATCCGCTCCAACTGGCGCTGGGTTATGCCGCATTCCCGGGCGAACCCGGCGATAGGGGCTGATGGATCGGTGAAGGCCAGTTCCTCGAACCGGATGGTCACGGGATCGGGCGTGGCAACGCCTGCTTCGGCCACGATCATGCGGATCATCGCCTCCAGCGCCATGAGCCAGCCTTCCGGCTCGGAAATCTGCTCCAGCGCGGCGATCGCCGCTTCGCCGGGCAAGTTCAGCTCGTCGCAGTGGAGCAGCCGGTCGACGTAGTCTGCCGAATTGACGCCGCGCACGGTATGGCCGCAACCGGGCCGCAGTGCGATCCCGACGCTGATGAAGCTGCCGGTGACGCTGACCGGCATGCGCCGGCTCTGGGGCCCGAAGAACAACGCGGCGCGGGCATAAGCTTGAGGCCCCGTTGCGGTTTCTGCCGTCCACGCGCCTTTGAGCTGGACGCGGATCGTCGCGGTATCGTTGAACAGGCCGCAATCGATCCGGTGACCGTCGGGGATATCGACGACCGTCGCATAAAGGCGGGCGATCCACGGCGCGAGATCGGCGGCAGGGGCGCGGTTGTACGAAATTGGCTGACCATCGCGGGTAACCCCCTGCAGCGGCGCGATTGCCTCGTCCACGGCTGGCCGTGCCCACTTTTGCATGGCTGTACTAACCCCCCGGCTACCAGCCCAACCCGAGCCGCGTGAATGCCAACGCACGATGGCGGCAAATAGTTCCCCGCCAGGATAACGGCTTTCGTCGCCCGCCTTGACGGCGCGCACGCGATCAGGGCAAGCCGGGGCCATGAAACTGGACAACGACATCGCGCTCGCCCTGCGCCTCGCCGACGCAGCCGGGGCCGCGATTCGCCCTTATTACCGCACCGATTCGGGCGTGGAGCGCAAGGGCGACGCGACGCCGGTGACCCTGGCGGATCGCGCCGGGGAAGAGGCGATGCGCCGCATCCTCAAGGCCGAAGTTCCGCGTGATACCGTGATCGGCGAGGAATTCGGCGCCGAGGCGGGCAGTTCCGGGCGCAGCTGGGTGCTCGATCCGATCGACGGCACTGCCGGGTTCCTCGCGGGCCGGCCGATTTTCGGCACGCTGATTGCGCTGGTGGTGGAAGGCTGGCCGGTGCTGGGCGTCATCGACCAGCCGATCCTGCACGAGCGCTGGGTTGGCGCCAGCGGTTACCAGACGCGGTTCAATGGCCAGCCGGCCCGCACCCGCGCGTGCCGCGCGCTGGCCGATGCGACCATCGCCACCACCGGGCCGCACTATTTTGACGATCACGAAGGCGGCCATTTCATGGCGCTGGCGGCGAAAACCGACCACCGCCGGATGGTGATGGGCGGGGACTGCTACAATTACGCCATGCTGGCGAGCGGGCATCTTGACCTGGTGTGCGAGGCGAACCTGAAGCTGCACGACTGGGCTGCGCTGGTCCCGGTGGTCGAAGGAGCCGGGGGCACGATGTGCGACTGGAACGGCGATCCGCTCCACGCGGGTTCGACCGGGCACGTACTGGCGTTGGGCGATCCGGCGCGGCTGGAAGACGTGGTCACGGCGCTGGCCTGCGGGCACTGAGCAGGACGTGACCTCAGCCGAGGACGGTGAGGTCCTCGCTCTCGGGCTTGCCGGACAGCGCGCCGAACACCGCGTCCATCAGCGGCTTGGGCAGGCCTGGGCCACTGCCGCCGCCAGCGCGGACAGGGCTTCGCCCAGCACTGCGCCATCTTCCGTGGTGGCTGTCATCAGGTACATTCTGACCAGGGTCATCGGCATCTCCTTTGATGCATCCGTGGCATGGAGCGGCCGGGCAATGCGCTTCGTTTGCTATGGCACCCTGCTTTCGGGCAATTGCAGCCGCGCCGTCGGCGCGGCGCTGGGCAAGCTATCGGTGGGCGTCCCGGCGATCGCATCGGGACAGCTTATGCGCTGCCCGATGCGAACGGGTGGTATCCGGCGCTGATCGTCGATCCGGCGGGTGAGCCCGTGCATGGCTTGGGGTTCGCCGCAACTGCGGGATTTTTCCGCCGACGACCTGGCCGCGCTCGGCGCTTATGAAGATTGCCGCGAGGCGATCGCGCTGCGGAATACGTGCGCCGGACGATCTCGGTGAGCGCCGCCGGGGCGCAGACCGCCGCTGCGGCCTGTCTCTATCACGCGCCGTTGCCGCCGGGGCGCGCGGGCGATTCGCGGCGGCGATTTTCGCGCCTTCCTCGGCCGGAACGATTTGCCCGAGTATCGCGAGCCGTGGTGATTTGGCGCGCGGCGGGGCCGGAAATGCGTTCACCGGCCGCCGCAACGCGCGCATCCCCAGTGATTCGGGTTGCGTTTCGGGCGTCGGCACACTAAGCGCCCGCCCTTCATTGACACGGAATCGATGATCGACCTGGCTGTAAGGGCTGCCACGGCTGATCTGCGTGTCTCGACCAAGGAGACAGAAATGCCCAAGCTCAAGACGAAGAGCGGCGTGAAAAAACGCTTCAAGCTCACCGCTACCGGCAAGATAAAGCATGGCGTGGTCGGCAAGCGCCATCGGCTCATGAGCCACAACGCCAAGTACATCCGCCAGAACCGCGGCATGGACGTGATTTCCGACGCCGATGCGAAGGTGATCAAAAAGTGGGCGCCCTACGGGCTGAACTGAGGAGCGCTAGCACATGAGCCGTATCAAGAGGGGTGTTACCACCCGCGCCAAGCACAAGCGGATCCTGGATCAGGCCAAGGGTTACCGCGGCCGCCGCAAGAACACGATCCGTATCGCCCGTCAGGCCGTCGAAAAGGCCGGGCAGTATGCGTATCGCGATCGCAAGGTCAAAAAGCGCAGCTTCCGTGGCCTGTGGATCCAGCGCATCAACGCTGCGGTCCGCGCCGAAGGCCTGACCTATTCGCAGTTCATCCACGGCACCAAGCTGGCGGGCATCGAGCTTGACCGCAAGGCGCTGGCCGATCTGGCGATGAACGAGGGCGGGATCTTCACCACGATCATCGCGCAGGCGAAGGCGGCCCTTCCGGCCGCGTAAATCGCTGCACGAAGCTATTCAACAGGGCGTGGACGGGTTGCCGTTCGCGCCCTGTTTGTTTGAAGCAGTTGCATTGCGGGCAATTGCCTGAATAAGCTGGCGGCAGGCCCTGCGAACAGGGGCGGGAGTGCTTCGGTGTCGCCAGAATGTGAAGTGCGGGTGCGGTTCTGCCAGCCGCCCGCCGAACTGCAACGCTACTTCACGACCTTCTACCTCGTAGAATGTGCGGTGCCTGCGGGCGGGCGCGTGACCGATCACCTCCACCCGGAGTGGACTAACCTGCGGTTCTTCTCCGGCGATGTCCCCGAGGCGGAAGGCCGCGACGGAACCTGCCTGTCGGGCACACCGTTCTGCATCACCGGGCCGAGCTGCCATGCGGTCCGTTTTACCGTCGGGCAGACGCGGATGTGGGGCGTGGGGCTATTGCCGCTGGGCTGGACGCGGTTCGTCGGCGGATCTGCCGCCGCGTTGGCGAATGCGGTGGTCGACGGCAACATCCACCCGGCCTTCTCCCCGTTCGCACCGCTCGCCGCGACCCTGTTCGGTCCAGAGCCGGACCCGGATGCCGAACTGGCGCGGATTGCGGATCATTTCCGCGCCCGCGCCATTGCGCCGTGTGCCGACGAAGAGCGGATCGTTGTGATCCACGACCTGCTGGTCGACCCCGATGTTGCGACGGTGGCAGCACTGGTGGAACGCTCCGGGGTCAGCCAGCGCACGGTCGAACGGATCTGCGCCCGCACGTTCGGGTTTTCGCCCAAGCTGCTGCTGCGACGGCAGCGGTTCATGCGCAGCCTGACGCAATACATGCTCGACCCCTCGCTGAAGTGGATCGGCGCGCTGGACGAGCACTATCACGATCAGGCCCAGTTCGTCCGCGACTTCCAGGCGTTCATGGGGATGTCGCCGCGCAGCTACGGTGCGCTCGACAAGCCGATCCTCTCGGCGGTGATGCACGAACGGGCGCGGTTTGCCGGGCGCGCGGTGCAGGCGCTGGATTCGCCGGCCGGCGGCGCGGTGCGCCAGGTTGCGGCTTGCGGGCGCGCCCTCTAAAGGGCGGCCCCTGTAGACGATTGGCCGAACGGAATTTCACCAGTGGATTACGCAGCAACCGGGCAGAAAGCGCTGGCGCAGATCGCCGCGGCGCAGGATCTCGATTCGGTCGAGCGGCTGCGGGTCGCGTTGCTGGGCAAACAGGGGTCGATCTCGGCGCTGCTGAAAACGCTGGGCGGGATGAGCCCGGACCAGCGCCAGGCTGAAGGCCCGCAAATCCACGCCTTGCGCGAAAGCGTGACTGCCGCGCTGGCCGAACGCAAGGCGGCGCTGGACGGCGCGGCGCTGGACGCACGGCTGGCGGCGGAACGGATCGACCTGACCCTGCCCGCGCCGGACCTGCCGCGCGGCACGGTCCACCCGGTTTCGCAGGTGATGGACGAACTGGCGGAGATTTTCGCCGACATGGGCTTTGCGGTCGCCTCCGGCCCCGAGATCGAGGATGACTGGCACAACTTCACCGCGCTCAACATGCCGGAAAGCCACCCGGCCCGCGCGATGCACGATACGTTCTATTTCCCCGATGCATCGGCCGACGGGGGGCGGATGCTGCTGCGCACCCACACCTCGCCGGTGCAGATTCGCACGATGCTGGCCGAGGGCGCGCCGCTCAGGATCATCGCGCCCGGCCGCGTCTACCGCTCGGACAGCGATGCCACGCATACGCCGATGTTCCACCAGGTCGAAGGGCTGGTGATCGACAAGGGCATCCACCTCGGCCACCTCAAGTGGACGCTGGAAACCTTCCTCAAGGCCTTCTTCGAGCGCGAGGACATCGTCCTGCGCCTGCGCCCGAGCTACTTCCCGTTCACCGAACCCTCGGTCGAGGTCGACGTCGGCTTCGCGCTGGTGAACGGTAAACGGGTGCTGGGCGGCAGCGGCGATGCGCCGGGCCACGGCTGGATGGAACTGCTCGGCTCTGGCATGGTCAACCGCAAGGTGATCGAATTCGGCGGGCTTGATCCGGATCAATGGCAGGGCTTCGCCTTCGGCATCGGGGTCGATCGGCTCGCCATGCTCAAATACGGGATGGACGATTTGCGCGCCTTCTTCGATGGCGACCAGCGCTGGCTGGCGCATTATGGTTTCTCCGCGCTCGACGTGCCGACCCTGTCGGCCGGCGTCGGCACGCCTGTTGGCTCTGGGGCATCAGCGGGAGCATAGCAGATGAAATTCTCCCTCACCTGGCTCAAGGATTACCTTGATACCGCCGCCCCGGTCGAAGAAATCTCTGCCGCGCTCAATGCCATCGGGCTCGAAGTGGAAGGGATCGAGGATCCCGCCGCCAAGCTGACCGGCTTCCGCGTTGCCAAAGTGCTCACGGCCGAGCCGCACCCCAATGCCGACAAGCTGCGGGTGCTGACGGTCGATACCGGAGAAGGCGCGCCGCTGCAGGTGGTCTGCGGCGCGCCCAACGCGCGCGCGGGTCTGGTCGGCGTGCTCGGCCTGCCGGGCGCGGTTGTCCCGGCGAACGGCATGACGCTGAAGGTCGCGGCGGTGCGCGGCATCGAATCG
>JANLUV010000345.1:0-4334 GCA_031363685.1 Alphaproteobacteria bacterium
AGCAGCAGCACCTGCCGGTCATACGGGGTCCACTTCGACCACGGCCCTTCGAACGCGGCGCGCGCCGCAGCCACGGCCCGGTCGATATCGACCTCGTCCCCGCAGGCAACCGTGGCGACGACCTCGCCGGTGCCCGGGCTGACGCACTCGAAGGTGCCGCCGTGCGCGTCCACCCACTGGCCGCCGATGAACAGCTGCTTGGGCGCACCATCAAGAAACGGATGGGAGATAGCGGTGTTGGTAGCTGGGGCAACGGAGACATCCTGCATCGAAACGAATCCTTCTTGGCCGCGAATCCGGCGGCGACACCTTACGCTCTGCGATCCGCCACCAAATCGCCAATAGGGTTTGCCTCTGGCCAAGATAAGCGCGGGCTATAAGCTGGCCCGGTGGCATCGCGCTTCGGTATAGGCCAGACAGATAGCCCATATACCCTCCGCCTAGTTTGTCGCGATGAACGGGGCTGGTATCGCGGCCAACAGGTCGCTGCGCAATACCGTAAGACCGGCAGCAATGGAGAGTGGAATGGAAGGTTTGGACGCAGTCGTCCTGGGTGCCGGATTCGGCGGATTGCACACGCTGTATCGCCTGCGCCAGATGGGGCTGAACGCGATTGCGCTGGAAGCCGGGTTGGACGTGGGCGGTGCGTGGTACTGGAACCGCTATCCGGGCGCCCGCTGCGACGTCGAAAGCCTGGTCTACTCCTATTCCTTCTCGCCCGTGATCGACGCGGAATGGCGCTGGTCGGAACGCTATTCCAGCCAGACCGAAATCCGCGCCTATCTCGGTTTCGTCGCCGACCGGCTCGATCTGCGCAAGGATATCAAGTTCAATTCGCGGCTCGACAAGGCCACGTTCGACAGCGCGGCCAATGAATGGACATTTGAAACATCGCAGGGCGCAACCTTCCGCGCGCCGCTGTTCATCTCTTCGGCCGGACCGATCTCCGCACCGATCTGGCCCGACATCCCGGCCCGCGAGACGTTCAAGGGCACGCTCTACCATTCGGCGCTGTGGCCGCGTGACAAGGAGCCCGATTTCACCGGCCTGCGCGTCGGCGTGATCGGGACCGGTTCTTCCGGCACGCAGCTGATCCCGCTGATCGCCAAACAGGCCGCGCACCTCACCGCGTTCGTGCGTACCGCCGGGATGTACATGCCAGCCTTCAACCGGCCGCTGACCGATGAAGACTATGTCATCTGGGAAGGCCGGCGCGAAGCTATCCGCCAGCGGATGCGCTCGTTCGAACTGGTCGGCTCGGGCGACATCTTCATGGAAGAAAACCTGATCCAGATCCGCAACCGTCCGGGTGCCGAATTCACGCCCGAGGAACGCCGCGAGATACTTGAGCGCCGCTTCGTCTACGGCGGGGCCACCGTTCCGCGCGCCTTCGCGGATGTCGTCACCAACCAGGAAGTGAACGACCAGATCACCGAATACCTGCGCGAACAGCCGCGCGCGATCATCAAGGACGCGGCAGTTGCCGAAATCCTGACGCCGACCGACGTGTCCTATGGCCAGAAGCGCGTGGTCGTCGGCGCCGACTTCTACGAGACCTTCAACCGCGACAACGTCACCGCGATCGACGCCAAGGCGACCCCGATCGAGCGCTTCACCGAACAGGGCCTGATGGTCGGCGGCGAGGAACTCGAATTCGACGTGATCATCTGCGCCTCGGGCTTCGACGCACTGACCGGTGCGCTGACCGCGATCGATATCCGCGGCGAGAATGGCCAGACGATCAAGGATGCCTGGTCCGACAACAGCGATACCTACCTCGGCTTCGGCCTCGTTGGCTTTCCCAACCTGCTGATGATCGGCGGGCCGGGCAGCCCCTCGGTGCTGGTCAACGTGGTGGTCGCCAACGAATTCCAGGTCGACTGGATCGCCGACCTGATCGGCCACATGCGCCAGCACGGCCTCGCCCGGGTGGAGGTCGAGCCCGAGGCGCAGGCCCGCTGGTCGCAAATCGTCAAGGACGTGGTCAAGGGCACCGTGCTGGCAGGCTCGAAAAGCTGGTATGTCGGCGCCAACGTTCCCGGCAAGACCCAGGGCATCCTGGCTTATGCCGGCGGCCTCGCCAACTATACCCGCATATGCAACGAATGCGCCGACAACGGCTACGACGGCTTCCGCTTCACCCCGGCGCAGTAATGGCCCGGGCCCCCGCACTACCCTGCCTGCGCGCGCCGCGCTTCACCGGTCCAGGACCGGCGGAACACGGCGCGCGGCTTTTACACTTGATCTTGCGCGCCCGAAATGCGCTGATATGCAGATAATCGTCGAACAACCCCAAATCGCTTCCAAACATCCCCAGATTGCTTCCAAACAACCAACGTCACGGCCAGTCCGGCCGGACACCGCCCTGGGAGGGGCTTGCGCATGCCTAATATAGCACTTCAAACCGGTCTGCTGTTTGCGGGCGCCACAATCTTCCAGTTGATCGGCGTCCTGATGCTACCCGCAACCAAGGGCATGACCCAGCTCTGGCCGACGCTGGGCGCCGCGCTGACCTACGGCATCGGCGTTACCTGCATGAGCCGCCTGATCGTCAGCGGCATGGACCTCAGCCTGATGATCCCGATCATCACGGTCTCGATCATGCTCTCTGCGGTCGCGGCGGGCGTGATCCTCTTCGGCGACAGCGCTTCGCCGATCAAGATCGCCGCGCTGATCGGGGCCGGCATCCTGGTCGGCATCGCCTCGCGCTACTGAACTCTGCGCTGCGCCTGGCGAAAGCGGGCGCAGCGCATCGATTGGCGATCGGAAAGCGCGATTCGCGCGGCGCGATGACTGCGCCAAACGGCGCACCCGTGCAGCCCCGCTGCCATTCCCGCCAAGTCATTGAAAAGTGGTAGCGGAGGAGGGATTTGAACCCCCGACACGCGGATTATGATTCCGCTGCTCTAACCAACTGAGCTACTCCGCCCCAACGGACCCACCCCCGCATCCGCAGGGCAGGCGGCGCTAGTACGGCGCGGACCGCGCCCGGTCAACCGTCTCTTTGCCGCGAAATTTCCAGTTGCCCACCGCCTCCCACGGCCCCCCGCGATAGAGGTGGAGGGCAAGCCCCGTGAAGGCGAACGACCGCAGCTCCAGCACCCCGGCCAGGCTGCGCTGGAGCGCGCGGGCCTCGGCCGGAGTGACCTTGTTCTGGATCGTGATGTGAAGCCGCGGCGGATGCGCGTCCTGCGCGGTCAGCGCGCCGTGGAAGTGTTCGGCAATATGGGCGCGGATCGCCAGCATGCCCGGGCTGTCCAGCGCGATGGCGGTTCCTCGGTCAAGGTCCATCACCCCGCTCACCCGCGCCGACGGCGCCGCATAGAGGCCCGCAATCCGTGCCAGCACAGCCGGCAACTCCGCGCGCAGCGACGGGGCCAGCGCGTGGAACAGGGTGACATGGGCGGCCAGCTGGTTGCGCTCGGGCGGATAATGCTCCCGGCGCAAGGCATCGGCCCGGGCGAACAGCTCGGCCGGCAATTCGGCGGTGACGATGAACGGCGCAAAGCGGGCCTCGGTCATCGCCGTGCCGCCCTGCCCCGAACGTCTCCCGCTGCCTCAGGCCAGTTCGGCCGTGCTCGCCTCGGCCCGCTCTTCGCGCAGCACGCCAAGGATGCGTTCCGGCGCGGTTTCGCCATCGGGGTGATCATCGGCGCCGGTATCGTCGATGCCGGGTTCCTCGAACCAGTGGGTGATCGTGTTGTCATCAACCACCATGGCATAGCGCCATGAGCGCATTCCGAAACCCGGATGATCCTTGTCGATCAACATTCCCAGCCGCCGGGTGAACCGCCGGAGCCATCTGGCAGCAACTTGATCCCCGACAGGCCGACGTGTTTGCCCCACTGGTGCATCACGAACGCATCGTTGACCGCGATGCAATAAACCTCGTCGATCCCGCTCGCGCGCAAATCGTCGTACCGGCGCTCGTAGGCCGGGGATTGTTCGTTGCTGCAGGCCGGCGTGAACTCGCCGGGCAGCGAGAAGATCAGCCCGCGCTGGCCGGCGAACGCCGCGCGCACCGCCAGATCCTGCCAGCGGAACGGACTGTCACCCCCGACGGTTTCGTCGCGGACTCGGGTCTTGAGGACGACGTCGGGAATGGGCGCTGGATCATGAAATTGTCCGCCTGCCCCCACAAGCCATGACGGTCCGGCAGGTTCCCGCCCTAAAGCTCGCCCCGCGCGCGCCTGATCGCAAACCATTTTGCCACGTTGGCGTTGTGCTGCTCCAGCGTCGCGGCAAAGGCGTGCCCGCCGGTGCCATCGGCCACCATGTACAGCGCATCGGTCTTTGCCGGGTTCAGCACCGCTTCGATCGAGGCGCGGCCGGGG
>JANLUV010000369.1:0-5130 GCA_031363685.1 Alphaproteobacteria bacterium
CGAGTCAGCGAAGTTGGATCGCCTAACGCCAGCGCCTCGGCATCGGCAACCACCGTGCGGGTCTGGTCCGACACCGGCCCGGCCAGGGCGGGCAGCCCGGCGATGATGGTGGCCATGTCGCGCAGGTCGGCGATTTCGAACGCATAGGCATAATCGACCTGCTCCCGCAGCAACGAAAGCGAACCAAGCGTGATGTGCAATTGCTCGATCGCGGCCTTGTTGGCTGGATCAACGGCGGGTAGAACGGTTTCCGACAGCGCCTTCATCATCGATCGGATGCGCAGATCAAATCCCGGCTGCATGGTTCCTCCTCAAGACGTGGTCCGGCTTATCGCACCGATACCGAATTGACGGGGTATCAGGATTAACTTAGCAAACCAAGTGTCCGGTTTGTTTCTTCAATCGCACGTAAATTGAAAATTTTGGTGGGAATATAACTTAGGATGGTCGACAGTCGACTCGTGCGCAGTCACCCGACCGAGGACTGGATCGCACAAATGCGCGCCCGTTATCCCACCGAGCCGTCGGTCGACGAGGCGCTGACCCGGCGCCTGCGCAAGCGCAATCTGGACCTCTCGTACTCGTCGCCTGCCCTTGAACACGTCGAACAGCGGCTGACTGCGTTTCTCACGGCGCAGGTCGACCAACCGGTCACCATCCGCAACCTTCAGCGCCTCACCGGCGGCGCGTCGAAGGAGCAGTTCGTGTTCGATCTCGACTGGATTCGCGATGGCGAACCAAGGGTCGGAGACCGGATGGTGCTGCGCTGCGAGCCTGCAGCATCGATCGTCGAGACCAGCCGCAGGCGCGAGTTCGAACTGATGCAGTTTGGCGGCGGGCTGATGCCGGTTCCGCCGGTTTACTGGCTTGACGAAGACGGCAGCATGATGGGTATGCCGTCACTGATTTCGGGGTTTGTCAGCGGCACCCAAAAGCCAGCGCGTGTTTCCTCCAACGTCAGCGGCATGGGCATCCATTTTCCGGCCGACTACCGCGCCGCGCTGGGGCCCCAATACGTGCGTTACATGGTCGCGCTGCATCGCGCCGAGATTCCCGCTGGCGCGTTGCCAAGCTTCGCTCGGCCAGCCGCCGGGACCACCGCAGCGGCCGACCTGATCGTCAACTGGTGGGCACGGATCTGGGCGGAAGACCTCTACGAGGAAGCCGCCATCGCGACCATCACCGAGCACTGGTTGCGTCGTAACGCACCGGTGCTGGACCACGTTTCGGTCGTCCATGGCGACTTCCGCACCGGAAACTTCCTGTTCGACGAGGACAGCCGCTCGATCACCGCCGTGCTCGATTGGGAGTTGGGCTATATCGGCGATCGACACGGCGATCTGGGCTGGGTAATCACCGACCTTTACGTTACCCGCGAAGATGGGCGCCCGTATCATTGCGGCCTGTTCGCCGGAACCGACGATCTGATCGAACAGTACGAGGCTGCGGGCGGCCTGCCCATCAATCGCAAGACGCTGATCTGGCACAAGATATTTTGCACATGGAAGCAGTTCGTGTTGTCGCTCGGCTGCGCATTGCGGGCTGGTGACGGCCGAACGCATCAGGATGTGTTGCTGACGTGGCTCTCGGGCGGCGGCTACGTCCTGTCAGAATCCCTCCGCCGCCTGCTGGAAGAGCACGGCTAGGCACGTCCCGCTCTGCAGATACACCATTTCAACATACCGCGCTTGTTTCGATGAACACGCGGCAGCAGGAGACACGAACATGCCAAATCTCAGCGGCAAGGTCGCAGTAATCACCGGCGGTGCTTCGGGAATGGGCGCGGCCACCGCGCGCGTGATGGTGCGGGACGGGTGCAAAGTCATTCTGGGTGATTTGAACACCGATGCACTTGCGACGCTGTGCAAAGAACTCGGCACCGACAACGCGGTCGGCCGCACTTGCGACGTCTCCAATGAAGACGATGTCACCGGACTGGTCGACGCGGCGATCGGTCACTTCGGCAAGCTGGACATCCTGTTCAATAATGCCGGCATCGGCGGGATGGGGTCTGTCGTGGACACCAGTACCGACCTCTGGCGCAAGGTGATCGATATCGACCTTAACGCGGTTTACTACGGCAGCCGCGCCGCCGTGCCGCACATGCGCGCGGGCGGCGGCGGCGCGATCATCAACAATGCCTCGGTGTCCGGCATGTTCGGCGACTATGGCATGGCATCGTACAGCGCTGCCAAGGGCGGGGTCATCAACCTGTCGCGCAACATGGCGCTCGATTTTGCGCGGGACGGAATTCGGGTGAACTGCATTTGCCCGGGCGCAATTGACACGCCGCTGTTTGCCGGCATCAAGCAGGCGCCGGGCCTGTTCGATGCGTTCATTCGCGCGGTACCGATGAAGCGCCTGGGTAATCCGAGCGAGATTGGTGAAGTCGTCGCCTTCCTGGCGTCAGACGCCGCGTCCTATGTCACCGGTGCGGTCCTTCCGGTCGACGGCGGCCTGACGTCGAAAACCGGCTGGCCGGATATGAACGACTTCATGGACGAACTCAAAAGCGTCTTCGGATAAGGGCATTCTGCCGGACACGAGATGTCAGTATAATGCTAACTCGCCGCCGCCGGGAGGGGACGATGCAAGCCCTATCGTGTCAGCGCCACCGCTTTCCGCCCGAGGTGATCCGTCACGCGGTGGGGCTGCATTGCCGTTTCACCCTAAGCCTGCGCGCCGTCGAGGAGTTGCTCGCCGCACGCCACATCGACGTCAGCTACGAGACAATCCGTTGCTGGACGCCGAAGTTCGGACCAGCGTTTGCAGCCAACATCCGCCGCGCCCGCCCCAGGACGACTGCGTCTGGCATCTTGACGAGATGGTGGTGCGAATCTGCGGTCAATGATTGTACATGTGGCGGACCGTTGACCGCGAAGGCGCGGTTCTCCACATGCTGGTCCAGAAGCGCCGCAACAAGGAGGCAGCGCTGAAACTGTTGAGAAAACTTCTCAAAAACCGGGCCTATGTTCCCGACGCAATCGTCACCGACGGACTCACCACTTACCGCGCTGCACTGAAGGTTCTGAAGTGCCAGAGCAGTCATCAACCGGGCCGATTGGGCGACAGCAACCGGGTCGAAAATTCACCTCTCCCAGTCCGACGACGAGAGCGAAAGATGCAGCGCTTACAGTCCCAGGGCCACGCCCAGCGCTTCAGCTTCACCCACGGCGCCGTCTACAACGCCTTCAATCGTTGACCGCATCTGTTCAAACGGCACTGGTTCGTCCTTAAATCTTGTTGGCAAGACGTGACGTTCGCCGGGAAAGCGTGGTGACGCCGATAACGTCGGTGACATTGCTGAAGCCGACCCGGTCGCCCATCGTCCAGCGATACAACGTCTGGAACGATATGAAGCTGGTATAGGCCGTGTGCCACGGCGCGGCGGCGATGGCCGCGCCGACCATTTCCCAATTGCGACCCTTCGCATCGGTGATCCGCACCACGCGGTGAATTCCAAGCATTCCGACGCTTTCGGCATCTACCTCTGCCTGCGTTACCGCGCAGCATTCGCCGTCCACCACCGCGTAGCCGAACCGAAAAGTGGTATAGATCTGCTGCCCGTCGATCACATCGAGCGATATGACGAGGTGAAACGCCAGATCGTCGCCGAAGGTCAGGTGCATCCACGAAACCGGCGTGGAATTCCATTCCGCGCGCGGACCCCAGCTGCGGTCAAGCCCATCGACGCACGAAACGGCGAACTTGTGACCGTAGAGCTCAAGCTCGCCCTCGATCCGCCCAACCAGGTCATAATGCCCCTTGGTCCATGCATCGCCCGCGCCGGTCGATGCGGCGGGGTCGCCGGCGAAGGCTGCCAGCATCGGATTCTGCGCCGGATCGAGCGGATCGAACGGGTCCATCAGGCCGGTAAACTGCAGATCGAAGCGGCACAGCCCATCGCGGCCGTCATAGCGGAAATGGTAATCGCGCGCTTCGTTGCTGCCTTTGACGGACAGCCCGTTGGACAAAGTGAAATCGGCCATCGTCGAAGGACACTTCACGTGCATCGGCGCGTCGGAATAATCTACCGTCCAAGCATTGGCGTGCAGGCCTTGGTGTATATAGACGGATGACAGGCAGATGCCCGCGTTCGGCCGGCAGAGTACGTAGGCATTGCCGCTGATTCGAGCTTCCGGAACCGAAAAGATCACGAACAACGTCTCGGCGTGGTCGAAATCCGGTGAATTTCCGTTGTGAAAGTGAAGATCATTTCCAGTAATCACGTACAGACCTTTCCAATGCCAGATTGTTAGGCGTCGATGGCCGCGAAGAATCGTAACGACGGCTGCTCCGAACAAAGCTGCACTACCCGATCGGAGCTGTCAGTATAATATTAACTCGCCTCCGTCATGAAGGGACGATTCAAGCCCTATCGTGTCAGCGCCACCGCTTTCCGCCCGAGGTGATCCGTCACGCGGTGTGGCTGTATTTCCGCATCACCCTCAGTCTGCGCGACGCCGAGGAATTGCTCGCCGCACGCGGCATCGACGTCACTTACGAAACCATCCGCTGCCGGACGATGAAGTCCGGACCAGCCATCGCAGCCAACATTCGTCGAGCCAGACCGCGCGCCAACAGCGTCTGACATCTGGACGAAATGGTCGTGCGTATCCGGGGCCGGCGCATGTACATGTGGCGCGCTGTCGATCGCGAAGGCGAGGTCCTCGGCATGCTCGTCCAGAAGCGCCGGAATCAGGTGGCGGCCCTCAAATTATTGAGCAAACCCCTCAAGAACCACGGCGTCGTTCCAGGGCGGATCGTCACCGACGGACTCGCCTCCTACCGTACGGCGCTCAAGGTGTTGCAATGCCAGAGCCGCCACAAGCCCGGCCGATTACGCGACAACAACCGGGTCGAAAATTCACCTCTCCCGGTTCGACGACACGAGCGAAAGATGCAGCGGTTCAAATCCTGGGGCCAGGCTCAACATTTTGTGGCCACCCATCCGCTAGCTACAACGTCTTCAATCTCCGGACATGACAAGGCCGGGCGAGCACGTGAGCAACGCATCCGCAGGGAACATGCCTGCCAGAAAAACTAACCTGTAGAGATTTTGCTAGACTGCGTCTCCTTTCATTTCGTGTTCAACCGAGGGCGAACCCATGACCAAATGAACCGAATACG
>JANLUV010000410.1:0-5083 GCA_031363685.1 Alphaproteobacteria bacterium
GACCGCGCGGCCATCGTCGAGGCGCTGCGCGAAATCGCTCCGTTCGTGCTGCAATACGCGCAGCCGGTGTGGAAGCGGCTGAACACCGTGCGCAAGGCTGGCGCGCGCATCCTGTTCGAAGGCGCGCAGGGCGTGCTGCTCGATGTCGATCACGGGACGTACCCGTTCGTCACCTCGTCCAACACCGTCTCGGGCACTGCTGCTTCCGGCTCGGGGCTTGGCCCCAACGCCACCGGGTTCGTGCTGGGCATCGTCAAGGCCTATACCACCCGCGTCGGTTCCGGCCCGTTCCCGACCGAGCTGGAGGATGAAACCGGCCAGCGGCTGGGCGAACGCGGGCATGAATTCGGCACCGTCACCGGGCGCAAGCGCCGCTGCGGCTGGTTCGATGCGGTGCTGGTGCGCCAGTCCTGCGCGATTTCCGGCGTGACCGGCATCGCGCTGACCAAGCTGGATGTGCTGGACGGGTTCGATATGGTGAAGATCTGCACCGGCTATCGCCTGCACGGCCAGATTCTCGATTATTTCCCCAGCCACGCCGCCGACCAGGCCGCAGTCGAGCCGATCTACGAGGAAGTCGAAGGCTGGGCGGGCACCACTGCCGGCGCGCGCTCGTGGGCGGACCTTCCGGCGCAGGCGATCAAGTACATCCAGCGTGTGCAGGAACTGATCGAAACCCCGGTGGCGCTGGTTTCCACCAGTCCCGAGCGTGAGGATACCATCCTCGTGCGCGATCCGTTCGTGGACTGATCGCATGATGCTCCGCCTTGCCGCCCCGGTCCTGCTGGTGCTGGCCGGTGCGGCGGCGGCGGATGCGCCCGTGATGCCGCAGGTGGACGAACTGATCGTGCACAAGGCTTCCCGCACGCTCGATCTTCATGCCGGCGGCCAGTTGGTGCGCCGCATCACCGGCATCCAGCTCGGCAGCGCGCCGCTCGGGCCAAAGCGGTTCCAAGGGGATGGCCGCACACCCGAAGGCGCCTATGTGATCGACTGGGGCAATGATGCCAGCGCCTATCACCTCTCGCTCCACATCTCCTACCCGAACCAGGCGGACGCCGCCTTCGCCGCCGCGCAGGGCCGCAGCCCCGGCGGCGCAATCTTCCTTCACGGCCAGCCGAACGACTGGGCCGGGCCGGGCCGCGTGCCGGGTGACTGGACGGCCGGCTGCATCGCGCTCAGCAACGCCGAGATCGAGGAGCTGTGGCAGCGGGTGCCCGATGGCACGCCGATCGTGATCGAACCGTAGCGGGCATCGGCCGTCCAGCTCCCCCCCCCCTGTGAGGGGGAGGCCGGGTGGGGGTCTACCACCGCCCGCGATGTCGTGAGACATTGTCCGGCGCCTTGTGCAATTCCTCCACTTTGGTGGCATCCGGCGGTAACAACCCAGAGGCGGCCATTGCGCCGAACACTCCCCTTCACGGAAAAATCCTTAGTTCACGCACATTTGCTCGCCGAACTTGAAGGATCCCTGTTTGTTCCGTACAATTCTTGACACGATCCGTTTATGTTCTACTCATGTTCATATCGGAACGGAGTCGGAACGCATGGCCTCACCCAACTTTGCATATGCTGCTCCCGGCAATGATGCGGCCGGAATGCCGCTCAGCCTCGCGATCTTCGCCGATCGCCCGCACGTGCGTCATCAGTTGCGCGAAGATGCGCTGGCGGCGGGTTTCCGCGTCACCGAAAGCGCCGGGATCGACAGCCTGATTGATGGCCCGGGCGGTGGTTCTGTGCGCGCACTGGCCGAAGTGGTGCTGGTCGATTGCCCGGCGCCCGATGGCGCGGGCCTGGCGGCGCTCGCCCGGCTCGATGTCCGCGTCCACCAGTCCGGGGCGCACCTGATCGTCGCCACCACCGTGGCGGCACTGGAAGACGTGTTCGGCTGCCTCGATCAGTCGCAGCCGCAATTGCTGGTCGATCCCTCGGCGGCAGACATGGCGCTGGCGCTGGGCCGCGCGCTCGCGCTCGCTCCGGGGCGGTCGGTACGCGAACTGGCGGATGAGGACCGGCTGCAACTGCTGCGCCTCACCGACCAGGTCGGCCGCATGGCGGCGCGGCTTGATGGCTACGGCGGCGATCGTTCGGGCCGGGTAGAAGCGCCCGCCCTCGCCTTCAATGGCGCGGTGGCCGATCAGGCCGCGCACCTGCGGCTGGCACCGCGCCCGGCGCTGCCCGATCCGCGGCTGGTCCGCCGGATCCTGCGCCAGCGCCAGCAGCGGAACCGCTTCTTCGAAGGCGAACTGTTCGCCGATCCCGCGTGGGACATGCTGCTCGATCTCACCGCCGCCCGGGCCGAACACAAGCGCGTCTCGGTCACCTCGCTGTGCATCGCCGCCGGCGTTCCGCCCACCACCGCGCTGCGCTGGATCGGCCAGATGACCCACGCCGGTCTGTTCGAACGGGTGGAAGACACGATGGATCGCCGCCGCGCCTTCATCGGCCTGACCGAAGCGGCGGCCGATGGCATGGCCCGCTATTTCGACGCGATCGGCGATGCGGCGGCGGTTCCGCTTTAAAGCCGATCGTAGCCACCGTGTAGCCGCCGTGCCGGTCCGCTACCCGTTGGTTGCAGTCGCGTTGCAGTCGCGTTGCAAATGCCTCGGCCGGGCGGATTTGCCTCAATGGCGCCACTGGTCCAGCGCCCGCGCCAGGTTTTCGGCAATGTCGGTCGGGTGCTGCGCGAAGCTGTCCTGCAGCCCCCCGATCGCCACCGACAGCGCCGGCAGTCCCGGCGCGGGGGTGATCGACATCGCCACGATGATCGCATTGGGCCAGGTGAACCCCCGGTCGATCACGTATCCGGCCTTGCGGATTGCCGCGATCTGCGCCCCGATCTCGGCCTCGCTTTCGCGCGCCAGAGTTTCGTGGCGGGTGGCATTGTTGTGGCGCACGATCAGGCGCATTTCCGGCTCATCCAGCCGCGCCAGCAATACCTTGCCCAGCGGGTTATAGGCCAACGGCCGCAGTTTTCCGACCGGCAGCCGCCGCATCAGGTTGGTCGATTTCGACAGCACGTGGATGTATTGAACATAGGCCCCGTTGCGCAGGCCGACCACCAGCGTCGCGCCGCTATCGCGGTGAAGCTGGGTGATCGCCTCCAGCAGCGCGCCTTCGCCCAGGATTGCCTGCCGTTCTATCCCTTCGCCCAGCAGCGCGACGCGGTAGGTCGGACGGTACAGGTGCGTGACCGGGTCGAGGACCAGGTAACCCTTCTGAACCAGCCCGTGCAGCAGCATCGAGGCCGAGGATTTGGGCAAGCCCAAGCCCTCGGTGATGTCCTTGAACTTGGACGGACCGGATTGGCGCAACAGTTCCAGGATGTCGAGCACGCGCTCGGCAGACTTGACCATCGGTTATTCCCCGCCGGCCTGGGGATTATTCTGCCTTGGTTTCGAACACGTTATCGGCGTCCTGCCCATTGTTCCAGAGGAAGTCGAGGTAGGCATTGGCGATCCGCCAGCCGTCGGCCGTCTTCTTGAAATCCCAGCGATACCGCCCGCCCGACTGGTAGTACTGGTCGCGCTTGGCTTCATCGGCAATGGCGGTGAAGATCAGGTTGGCGCGGCCGGTGGCGGTATCCGGACCGGTCAGGTCGAAGTCCAGGTTGATCATGATGTGCTGCATCAGATCATAGAACGGGTCCATGCTCGACTTGCAGATTTCCTTGATCCCGTCGCGCCCGGTCATCTGGCCGAACCCGTGCTCGAAAAAGAACGAGGCGTCATCGACGAACGTCTCGGCCCAGCCATCCCAGTCGAAATCGTCGGCGCGCTGGTGATACGTGTTGATCAGCTTGGTCAGCTGGCGGATCTGCTCGTGCTCGTAGACCAGCTGTGCGAAGTCGGAACCTTCAGACATCCTCGTTCTCCTGTTGTTGTCAGTCTATTATGGGCCACAGATGCTGATCGTCGATGACGATCAGCGCCAGGTGGATATTGCCGTGCATCCGGTCGATATGGCCCTCGCCGGTGCGGTCTGCGGCGAGCAGGACATCACCAGCCAGGAAGTGATCGATCGGCACCGGGCCGCTGTCGCTGGCGCCGCCGCCGATCTCGATCTCCATGTCGCCAGACAGGAAGATGGCCAGATTATTGACCACTTCAGGGTGCCAGTCGATGAACGTTTGGTCGGGAAAACGCAGGAAGCGGAAGCCGAGGATCGGCGTGACCGAACTCCAGTTGTCGGACCGGTCGGCGAAGATGTTGGCGAAGCTGGAAAACCACGTCCGGCCATCCACTTGCCGGTCCATCCGCCGCAGGTTGGGTTCGGCGCCCCGGCGCGCGATGATCGTGCCGCTGTCCTGCAGCACGGCATCCGGCCCCGGCCAGTCGGCGCCGACCCCCAGCTGGACCAGCCGGCAATCGCCCGCCGCCTGAACGGCAACGCCTTGCGCCGCCGCGCTGCGCACCAGCACCACGTCGCCGGGTTCCAGCGATTCTGCCGTGCCATCACTGCCCGTAAGCCGCAGCGTGCCGGCGATCACGAAGGTCAGCGTATCGCCGCTTCCCGCGAACAATTCGGGATGCGCGCCGTCAGACAGGTGGATCGTGCGCAGCCCGGACGAGCGGGACAGGTTCTGCTGCGGCATCGGCAGTTCGCCGCTGGCCTGCTGGCGATAGGGCAGGGGATCGATCCAGCCGCCGTCGCGATGGAGCGAGGGGAACGCGAGCGGGGCAAGCTGCACCGCCTGTCCCACTTCCCCGGCGATCTCCAGTGCCTTCATCGTCGCGTTCCTTGTGGTTCAGTACGTGGCCCGGCCGCCCGACAGGTCGAAGGCGAAGCCGGTAGTGAACGAGCATTCTTCCGAGGCGATCCAGACGACCATCGCGGCGGCCTCGTCCGGCTGGCCGAACCGGCCCATCGGGATCTTGGCGCGGATCGCCTCGAACACTGCGGGCGCCTCGTCCAGCGCGCCCATTGCCAGCGGCGTTTCGAACAGCGTCGGGACGATGGCATTCACGGTGATCCCGGTCTGCGCCAGTTCCTTGGCCAGCGCCTTGGTCAGGCCGATCACCCCGGCCTTGGCGGCGGAATAGCCCGACTGGTACGCGTTGCCGTCCTTTCCGGCCATCGATGC
>JANLUV010000458.1:0-1825 GCA_031363685.1 Alphaproteobacteria bacterium
CGGCGGCACGCTGACGATCAACGGCCGCACCGTATTAAGCAGCGGCACCGGCGTGCTTTCGGCCACCGGCAATGCTGCGGTAAATGCCACCACCGCGATCGATCTTGCCGCGCTGACTTCGGGCGGGACCACCAGCTTGCAGGGCAATTCCGGCGCTGTGGTGGTAGCCGACCTCAGTTCGGTCGGCGCCGTCACCGCCAGCGGCACCGCGATCACGCTCGGCTCGGCCAGCGCGCAACCGCTGTTGCTAACCAGCGCCACGGCGACTGCCGGGGCCATCGCGGTGACCACCGCCGCCAACCTCACGGTCGGCACAGCCAGCGCCACCGGCACGGTCGGCCTGACCAGTACCGGCGGGACGGTGCGCAACACCGGCGCGGTCAGCGGTTCGGCGATCACGCTCGGCGCGGGCGCCGATATCCTGATCGATGGTGTCCTGACCACGCCGGGCGCGCTCAGCGCTACGGCTACCGGCGCGGTCACCGCCTCGGTCCCGGTCAGCGTGGGGGGCAATGTCAGCATTGTCGGCGGCACCGGCATCACGTTCGGTACGCTCGGCTCGGGCGGCACCACTCTGCTGCAGGCGACCAATGGCGCCGTCACGGTAAGCAGCCTGACCTCGCCGGGGCTCGTCACCCTGTCGGGCCGGTCGGCCAGCGTAGCCTCGCCGGGCGCGCTGTCGTTCACCAGCGCGACCACCACGGCTGGCGCTCTGTCGGTCCAGACCGCCGGCAATCTGGCAGTGACTGCCGCCAGCGCGAATGGATCGCTGACGCTGGTTTCGACCGGCGGTTCGCTCGGTGTGGGCACTGCAAGTGCAACCGGCAATCTCGGCCTGTCCGCCGGCGGCGGCGATCTGGCGCTGACGGCGGGCTCGGCGGGCGGCACCGCTTCGTTGAACGCACCGCTCGGCGCGATCACGGCCACGCTGTCGTCCACCGGCCCGGTCGATGCACAGGCCCGCGCGGTGACAATCAATTCGCCGGGATCGCTCCAGTTCAACCTTGCCAATGCTTCCGCTGGCGCGTTCATCGTCACTGCGGCGGGCGCTATCCGGTTCGCTTCGGTCGATGCGGCGGGTTCGCTCACCGCCACCTCGGGCGGATTGTTCGGGCTGAGCGGAACCGCTGACGCCGGGACGATCACGGTCACCTCGGCCGATATCCAGCTTGGCGCGGCAGCCCAACTGGGCACCCGAGGCCGCACCACCAGCATTGCGCTCATCAACGGCAGCAGCGCCGGAACGTTCATCGGCGGCCCCGCTCAGGCCGGCGGGTGGCGCCTCGATGCTGCCGAAGCCGCGCGGTTGTTCGCCGATCAGTCGATCCAGATCGGGGTCAGCGCGCCAGCGGGCGGGGCGGGGCCGGCCGATGTGGTGATCGGCACGCTCTCGCTCAGCTACGGCCCGGCCGTCGCCGGTGGTCCATCCCCCAATCTCGGCAACGGCGGCACCTTCGCGGTCGGCACGTCCGGCCGCATCGCGGTAACCGGGCCGGTCACGCTCGCTTCCAGCGCCTCGAACGACCAGTTCACCCTTGCTGGCGGGACAATCGACGTGGTTGGTCCCAACGGGTCGATCGCCATGCTCGATGCCAACGGCGGCCTGTCGGGCACATTGCGATTGTCTGCGGCCACGGTCCGGGCAGGAAGCGCGGCGGCGTTGGCCGATATCTCGGGTGGCGCCCCGATCTACGCGATCAACGCCCGGCTTGGCCTGAACGACGGCATTCAGAAGCCGGAGGGCTATCTGCGGGCCAATGCCATCGCGGTCGACGTCGGTACAGGGTTCTTCGTCCAGAACACTGGCGCCACCACGCTGCCGGGG
>JANLUV010000515.1:0-3962 GCA_031363685.1 Alphaproteobacteria bacterium
GCGCAGACCCGGCGCGAAGTGTCCACTTGCCACAGCCAGTCTGCCTCGCCTTCCTCGAATTCGCGCAGCAGCAGCGAAACGACTTCGGATTTCTCGGCCATCCCGGCTTCGGCCACGCGCGATGCAAGAAAGGTTCGCGCCCCTTCAACCGTGCCGATGGCGATAATGATGATGAAGGCCACGGCGATCAGCGCCATCTGCCACATTCCGAACCAGGCGAATTCCAGCACCGCGATCCCGCCGACGATCCCGGTGAACAGGATCGTGCCCAGCGGCACCGCCGGCACAGCCACCGCCGAAGCGGTCATCAGCATGGCCAGGATGGTCCACAGCTCCAGCCTCCCTACCGCGCCGGTGACCGGCGCGAAGAACAGCATCGGCACCGCCCAGACCACGGCAACGATGGCCGAACTGATGGTCTGCGCGTTCATCTCGTCGCGGCTGATCCGCCGCCGGTCCGCATCACCCAGCGTCCGGTCGAACCGCGCGCCGTAATAGATCGCGCCGCACAGTGCGACGAACCAGCCGATCAGCGCACCCAGCAGGATGTGGCCGACAAACATCTGCACGGTTGCCAGCGCGGCGATCGCATGGGTGATGATCCGCGATATCGTCACGCGCGCCAGGCTGGAATACTGCAGCCCGCGCAGCCGCGCCCTGTCCCCTTCGGGCGGGTCGATCAGCCCAAGCACGGCCAGAACCGGGAGGTTCCGTGGCAGTGTGGCTAAGTCCGGGGCGTTACGCTTCACACCGGCCAGTTAGCCGGATAATCCTTAGCAGCTCGTAAATTGGACGGTAATAAGGTGCGGCCAGCTGCTTATATACCATGCAGTCACCGCCGGTATGGAGCAATTCGCCGGACTCGCTCCCAATTGGCCACACCCGGCCCGACTGGCATCGCAGGGGCCAACATCAGCCGCTCACTCCACCGTCACGCTCTTCGCCAGATTGCGCGGCTGGTCCACGTCCGTCCCCTTCACGCAGGCCACGTGATAAGCCAGCAGCTGCACCGGCACCGCATAGACCAGCGGCGCGATCAGCGGGTGGACTTTGGGCATTTCGATCGTGGCCAGGCAGCCCTCGCCCGCTTCGGCCAGCCCTTCGGCGTCGGAGATCAGCACGATCTTGCCGCCGCGCGCACGCACTTCCTGCATGTTGCTGACCGTCTTCTCGAACAGCGGGCCGGAAGGCGCCAGCACGATCACCGGCACGGCTTCGTCGATCAGCGCGATCGGTCCGTGCTTCATCTCGCCGGCGGCATAGCCTTCGGCGTGGATATAGCTGATTTCCTTCAGCTTCAGCGCGCCCTCCAACGCCAGCGGAAAGTCCTGCCCGCGCCCCAGATACAGCACGTCGCGCGCCGGGGCGATCAGGTGGGCCATCGCCGCGATTTCGTCATCATGGCTCAGCGCGGCGTTCAGCTGGGCCGGCGTTTCCAGCAACTGCGCCACCAGATCGCATTCCTCGGCCCGGCTCATCCGCCCGCGCTTCACGGCCAGATGCGCGGCCAGCGCGGCCAGCACCGCTAGCTGGCAAGTGAACGCCTTGGTCGAGGCGACGCCGATTTCCGGCCCGGCATGGGTCGGCAGCAGCAAGTCCGCCTCGCGCGCCATCGAACTGGTCGGTACATTCACCACCACCGCGATGGTCTGCCCGGCCGCCTTGCAATGGCGCAGCGCCGCCAGCGTATCGGCGGTCTCGCCCGATTGCGAGATGAACAGCGCCAGACCGCCCGGCTCCAGCACCGGATCGCGATAGCGGAACTCGGACGCGACATCGATGTCGACCGGCAGGCGGGCGAACTGCTCGAACCAGTATTTCGCCACCAGCCCGGCATAATAGCTCGTCCCGCAGGCGACGATGGTGATGCGGCTGATCCCCGAAAGGTCGAAATCGAACTGCGGCAGCGCCACGCTCTGATCAACCTGGCGGATATAGCTGCGCAGGGTCTGGGCCACCACGGTCGGCTGCTCGAAGATTTCCTTCTGCATGAAGTGCCGGTAATTGCCCTTCTCGATCGCGGCCGCCGACGCGCCCGAGTTGACAATCGCGCGCACGACCGGCTGGTTGTTCTTGTCGAAGATCCGCGCACCCTCGCGGGTGATGATCACCCGGTCGCCTTCGTCGAGGTAGGAAATCCGCTGGGTCAGCGGCGCCAGCGCCAGCGCGTCGGACCCGAGATAAGTCTCCCCCTCGCCATAGCCAACCACCAGCGGCGAACCCAGCCGCGCGCCGATCAGCATGTCGGGGTATTCGCGGAATGCGATCGCCAGCGCAAAGGCGCCGCGCAATTGTGGCAGCGCGGCCTTCACCGCGTCTTCGGGTGAAAGCCCGGCCTCCACCTGTTCGGATAGCAGGTGCGCCACCACTTCGGTGTCGGTGTCGCTTTCGAACTTGCAGCCGCGCGCGGTAAGCGCATCGCGCAAGGACCGGAAATTCTCGATAATCCCGTTGTGGACCAGCGCCAGATGCTCGGTCGCGTGCGGGTGGGCATTGGCCGCGGTCGGCGCGCCGTGGGTGGCCCAGCGGGTATGCGCGATCCCGGTGGTCCCCGGCGCGGGATTGCGGGCCAGTTCGATCACCAGGTTCGACAGCTTGCCCGGTGCGCGGCGGCGAACCAGTTCGCCCCCATCGATGGTGCAGACACCGGCGCTGTCATAACCGCGATATTCCATGCGCCGCAGGCCGTCGACCAGCCGGTCCGCCACCTGATCCTTGCCGACGATGCCGATAATGCCACACATGCGGGGAAAAACCCTTTCGTATCAGGTATAAGGAACGCGGATGCCGGGGATATGGGCGGGAAAGTCCGCGATGTTGCGGGTGACCAGGATCGCGCCATGCTCCTGCGCAGAGGCGAACACCAGCGCGGCGGGCAGGCTCAGCGCGGGCCGTTCGGCCTTGAGCGTCGCCGCCCGGCTGGCGATTTCGGGGGTCACCTCGCGGATGGCGAAATGGCGCAGGAATCGCTCGGTTTCGTCGCGTGCGGCGGCCGGAACTTCGGCCATGATCTCCAGCCAGGTGATCCGGCTGATCCACGGCCGCTTGACCCGGCGCAGTTCGGCCATGGCCACCTGATGGCCCGACAAGGTATCGACGATGATCCCGGTATCGAAGCAGGTATCGGTCATTCCTGCCCGTTTTCGCTGCCGGTCCCGTCCTCGCTGGCGCTTATCGTCGCGGCCGGGAGGCCCTCGCGGATCCATTGCGCGCGGATCGCGCCTTCATACTTCGCCCCGTCGATGCCCTGGCCATAGCGGGTCCACAATCCGAACCCCTGCTCCAGCCAGTCGCGCTCACTGGCGCGATATGTGCTAACGGCCTCGCGCAGCAGCGCCGCGCGCGATTTGCCGAGCAGCGCCGCACGCTCGTCAAGCCACTGGATATCGCTGTCGGGAAGGTCTGCCAGGATGCGCATGATGGATTCTTGATATCATATAATGATATCGCTTGTCAAGCCCCGCGCATTCAGTCTAGCCCTTGAGCTGGCGCGTCTGTCACTGTGCTGTCGGCACCATGAATTTTCGGCTACTTGCGCATCGTGTTTTTGCGGATACCTGTGCCCGGTAGGAAATGCTGCCGGTCAGGCTGCGTATCGTTAACGGTCCCGCGCACCCGCCAGTTCAGCCCGCACCCTGACCCTTCTTTTCAGCCTTCTTTTTCTTCATCGCATCGTGGAACCGGTCGGCCCAGCCGGGCTTGACCAGTTGCTCGGCGCGGACCAGCCGCAGTTCACCTTCGCCCACGTCACGGCTGACCGCGCTGCCCGCCGCGACAATCGCATCGGCGCCGATCTTCACCGGCGCGATCAGCGCACTGTTCGATCCGATGAACGCCCGCGCACCAATCACGGTCTTGTGCTTGAAATAGCCGTCGTAATTGCAGGTGATCGTGCCCGCGCCGATATTGGCGCCGGCCCCTACTTCGGCATCGCCCAGATACGTCAGGTGGTTGGCCTTGGC
>JANLUV010000030.1:0-1816 GCA_031363685.1 Alphaproteobacteria bacterium
GCACATGCTGCCGCCGTGGTCAAGGCCCCGGCCGCATCCGCAGCGCTTGAACCGTGCGGGACGGACGGCGAAATCGAGCAGCAATCCGCCATCCGTGACCGCTATCAGGGCGCAGATGGCGCGGCGTTCCTGCTTGGCGTGGGGGCGATCGACGAAGCCCGGCCGCTGCCAGCGAACCTTACGGTGATAGTCCTTGCGGGCGGCGAGGTGTTCGGTGGCAACGCGGCGTTCATCGCCGCCGGCAGCTGCGTGCGGGGCAGCCCGCTGTTTTTCGATCCAGTGCGCTACCGGCTCGGGCGCGCCACAGTCGCCCGCCGCCGCGCCGGCTTGCCGATCCGCCTTGCGGCGCTCGATCGGCTGGCAGCCAAGGGCGACGCCGAGGCGCAGCTGCTGGCCGGCAGCCGCCACGAAACCATGGTGCCCGGCTCGGGCCGCGCGTTGATCGAAGCCGCCGCGCGGCAAGGCCAGGCACTCGCGATGCTGGAACTTGGTTACGTCGTGGCGGGGCTCGACAGGGTTGTGCTGACGAACGAACGTGCCGCAGGTGCCGCACCCGGTGCGGGCGCGGAACTGGTGCCGGTCGGCCCGAACGTGCCGCCTGTGCGGTTCCAGTCGGTGGTTCCCGGCATGGACCGTGCGCTCGGCAACTGCTGGCTGAAAGCGGCAGTAGCTGCTGGTGACGGCGAGATTGCAGCGCTGGGCACGACCTGGCTTGGCGATCTGGCCGAGCGGATGACCGCCTCCGAACGCGATTCCGCCCGCGCCTTGTGGGACCGCAGTGCGGCGGCGTCTCCGGCGGAGATGTGCCGCTAGCGGCTGCCCCCATATGGCGGAGTCACGAGGCATCGCCGCCATGCGGCGGAGTTACTGAGGTATCGCCGCCATGCGGCGGCAGGCCCAGCTTCAGCCGGATCGCCACCCCGCGCATGGTAAAGCCCAACAGCATCGCGGCCGGCCAGCCGAGCGCGTTCGGCAGCCCTGCCAGCGCTGCGCCCGCGCATAGGGCGGCCGACAACGCGGCCGCCGTTACGTACACTTCAGGCGGCATGAGGATCGACGGACGCCCGGCCAGCACGTCGCGGATAATCCCGCCGACGCCGGTCACCAGCGCGAAAAATGCCATCGTCACGAAAGTCTGCCGCAATTGCGCGGCCAGCAGCGCACCGGTCAGCGCGAACACGGCGCTGCCGCCAAGCTCCAGCAGCGCGGGGATTGCGGCGACGGGCATGGGCCGGAACGGTCGGGACCATGTCTCCGCCCTATCACGCGCACCGCCGTCCGGAAACGGCCGTGCGCGATGGGTTAGCGCAAAGTTGCGAGATAGGCCGCGATGTTATCGCGATCGGCGGCGGCGGTCATCGGGGCGAAAGGCATCTTGGTGCCGCGCACCGTGCCTTGCGGGTTGGCGAGAAAGCGCTTCACCGCATCCGCCGTCCAGGTCAGGCCGGAAGCCTTCATGGCCGGCGAAAAGGTGTAGCCCGGCAGCGTGCCGACCTTGCGCCCGATCACGCCGAACAGCCGCGGTCCGAGGCCCGCCGGTGCCTTGGCGGTTACGCCGTGGCACATCGCGCATTTTGCCTTGTAGACGGACTGGCCTGCCTTGGCGTCGCCGGCAAACGCTGGTGTGGCGGCGGCTAAGGTGGCGCCCAGCGCCAGCGCGATCAGAAAACGAGCCATCGAAACATCCTCAAAGCGTTGTTGTCCGGCGCATTGGCATCTGCCCCGTCATGGTTGATCCCGGCCCGGTCGGTCGGGCCAGCGGCGGCTTACTGTCCGCCGCCGGGCAAGTTGACCAGCTGTCCCGGAAACTCTGGCC
>JANLUV010000031.1:0-3110 GCA_031363685.1 Alphaproteobacteria bacterium
CGTTCTCGGTCGTCAGCTTGGCGAACTTGCCGCCGCCGGCCTGGTCGAAGGTGATCGAGACGACCGGCTCGTTGCTGCGCGAATCGTTGGTCTGCTGCGCGTTGGTCAGCTGATCGCCCTTGATCCCGCCCAACCGCTTGACCGCCAGCGCGGTGTCCCCGCCGCGCGGATCGGCGAACGGCACGATCTGGCTACCCGGGGGGGCGATGCCCTGCGCGATGTCGGCGGGGCTGGCGGTCGTATCGACCAGTTTGAATTCGAGTTTGGCGGTCTGGCCGAGCAGCGCCTTGAGCGCCGACGGGTCCTTCAGCCCGGGCACCTGCACGACGATGCGATCGGCGCCCTGGCGGATGATCGTCGGCTCGCGCGTGCCGAGCGCGTCGATCCGCTTGCGGACGACCTCAGTCGCGGTATCCATCGCCTGCGTAACCGCCTGGGCAATGCCAGCCCGGGTCGGCGTCAGGACGATGCGGTTGCCGTCGAGCATCTGGATATCCCAGTCGCGCTGGCCGGTCAGCTGGGCGCCGCTGGTCAGCGGCAGGACCGCCTCGCGCGCCTTGTCGATCAGGGTCGGATCCTCGACCATGAAGCTTACAGTGCCGTCCCTGGTCGAGATATCGCCGATCCGCACGTCCGGCGCGTTCTGCTTCAGCCGCTGACGAACGTCCTCGTCCATCGCCTCAAGCCGCTGGCGCCGCACCTGATCGGGATCGGCCTCGAGCAGGATGTGGCTGCCGCCGGCAAGATCAAGGCCCAGGTTGACTTTGGGCTGCGGCAGCGCGCTGGGCCAGCCGAGGCCCGCCACAGCCGCGATCGACGGCAGTGCCGCAATCAGCGCGGCGGCGACGATGAACCAGTACCACACCTGTTTCCAGCGGGGAAAATCGAGCATTATCAGGCGTCCTGAATTTGGTAGTCGGTGGCCTGCGAATGGAATTCTCGGGCCGTCATGGGGCCCAACGGCCGGGCACTCAGTCGTTCGCGGCGGGACCGCCCGGCGGGACGACATCGGCAATGCTGGTCCGCACCGCCCGGACCTTGACGTTCGGCGCAAGCTCAAGCTCGACGTAATTGTCCTCTACCTTCAGCACCTTGCCAAGCAACCCGCCCTGCGTGACCACCTGGTCGCCCTTCTTGAGCGCCGCGATCTTGGCCTTCTGCGCCTTCTGCTGCTGCATCTGCGGGCGCAGCAGGAACAGGTAGAACACCACGCCCATCCCGATGAATGGAATGAAGCTGGTCCAGGCCGGAGGCGAACCGGCGGCGGCGGCAAGAATGGAAAGGGTGCTCATCGGCGGGTTATCGGCTTTCATCATATGAAGCCCGTAAACCGCAGGGACGCAGCGAACGCCCCCCGGGCGCCCGGGCCGGAATTGGGCGCGGTTAGCAGCAAACCCCCGATGTGGCAACGCGGGTGCACGCCGATCGTGCTGGCTGCGCACCCGATTTCAACCACTTCTCCGGCCTTGCATCCGGTCGGGACCGTGCCTATAGGCCGCCGCTCCGGTCGGGACGTAGCGCAGCCTGGTAGCGCATCACACTGGGGGTGTGGGGGTCGGAGGTTCGAATCCTCTCGTCCCGACCAAATAATTTTCTTGCCGCGCAGCGCCCTGTCAGTGGCATTTCTTGCTGGTCCGGGCACTTTTGCCGCGTGATGGCATTTTCGATTCCCGGCACATCCCGCCATGTCGAACCAAGGTCTGCATTAGACAAGCAGCCGAGGCCGGGCTAGCTTTGTCCGGTCCGGGCGTCATCATCGTTTAGCCGCACGCATGCGCCCGCCTTCGCGGTCGGAGGCGGCGCTGCAGGCGGCAACCGCAAATGTTCGGGCCGACACAGGAACCGCAAGCTGCGGCCGATAAGCATGGAGCAACCTGCGTGACGATCCTTAAAGAATTCGGCGCATTCTCGTTGGAAATGGCGGACGACGGCATCGCGATCGTGACGTTTTCGCGCCCGCCGGTGAACGCAGTTTCGCTTTCGGTATACCAGGACATCGGCCGCTTTGCCGACTTTGTGGCCGAGGAAGACCGAATTCGCGTGATTATCATCACTGCACCGGACGATTCCCGCGCCTGGTGCGGCGGCGCGGATCTTCACGAATTCAAGGGAATGACCGCCGAGAAGCGCAAGGAACGCTATCAGATCATCAATCAACTGCTGCCCCGGTTCCACGACATCGATCGCCCGATGATCGCGGCGATCAAGGGCGCGACGGTTGGCGTCGGGGTGATGCTGGCGGGCATGTGTGACCTGCGCGTAGTCAGCGAAGATGCCCGCTTTTCCTGTCCCGAGGTGGATTACGGGCTGATCGGGGGCAGCGCAGGCATGTTCGCTACCTTGCGCATGCCAGAGGCGAAAGTCCGCGAGATGCTGTATACGGGCCGCGCTTTCAGTGCGCGCGAACTCGAAGCGACCGGATTTTTCAACTATGTGGTGCCGTCAGCGGCGGTACTGCCGATCGCGCTCGACATGGCGCGCCAGATCGCCCTCAAGAGTATGCCCACGCTGCGCGCCCGCAAGCTGGCCTCGCTGACATGGGAGGGGTCCGAATGGATGGATGCCTACCTTGAAGCGCAGGAGATTTCCTCCGCACTGGTCGAGCATCCTGAAAGCGGAGCGGCCGTGATTGCTGCGCTCGAGCGGGGACGCAAGCGCTCGCGAAAGTGACTGCGGGCAACAATTTTCCTACATGAACCGATCTGGTTATCTGTCCGGGGTTTTCAACCGGACGGAGTAAACCCCATGGGCCTTTTCGATTCGCTGCTCGGGCCGCTCACCTCGATCATCGACAAGGTGATCCCCGATCCCAGGCTGCGCGACGCGGCCAAGCTGGAACTGCTGAAACTGCAAGGGTCGCAGGAACTTGATCTGCTGCGCATCCAGCTTTCCGCCATCGTCGCCGAAGCCAATTCGGCCGATCCGTGGACCAGCCGGGCGCGGCCGAGCTTTCTTTATGTGATGTACGTGATGATCCTGCTGGCGGTGCCGATGGGCGTGATTGCCGCGTTCCGGCCCGATGCCGCGCTGGCGATCGGCCAGGGCATGACCGCCTATCTCAATGGCCTGCCCGAGCCGCTCTATGCGCTGTTCGGCACCGGCTACCTTGG
>JANLUV010000046.1:0-2653 GCA_031363685.1 Alphaproteobacteria bacterium
TGTTCTCGCGCTTCCTGTCCGAGGAACGCGACGAGCCGCCCGACATCGATGTCGATTTCGAGCATGAGCGGCGCGAGGAGGTGATCCAGTATATCTATGCGCGCTATGGCCGCGAACGCGCCGGGATCGCCGCGACCGTGATCCATTATCGCCAGCGCAGCGCGATCCGCGAAGTGGGCAAGGCGCTCGGGCTGACCGAGGATGTCACCGCGCGCCTGTCCGGCACCGTCTGGGGCAGTTGGAGCGGGGGCGAAATGCCTGAAGAACGGCTGGCCGAAGCCGGGTTCGATCCGGCCAATCCGGAACTGGTGCGGCTGCGTGACATGGTCGGCCAGCTGCTCGAATTTCCGCGCCATCTGTCGCAGCATGTCGGCGGCTTCGTGCTGACCGAAGGGCGGCTGGATGAACTGGTCCCGATCCACAACGCTGCGATGGCGGACCGCACCTTCATCGAATGGGACAAGGACGATATCGATGCGCTCGATCTGATGAAGGTCGATGTGCTGGCGCTGGGGATGCTGACCTGTATCCGCAAAAGTTTTGCGCTGATGCGCCAGCACGGGCTGGGCGATCTGACGCTTGCCACCGTCCCGCGTGAGGACCGGGCGACGTACCGGATGCTGCAGCGGGGGGACAGCATCGGCACATTCCAGGTCGAAAGCCGCGCGCAGATCAGCATGTTGCCGCGGATGAAGCCGCAGTGCCTTTATGATCTCGTCATTCAGGTCGCGATCGTGCGGCCGGGGCCGATCCAGGGCGGCATGGTCCACCCCTATCTGCGGCGGCGCAATGGCGAGGAAGCGGTCGACTATCCGGGGCCGCCGGGCGAACTGCGCAGCGTGCTGGAAAAGACGCTGGGCGTGCCGTTGTTTCAGGAACAGGCGATGAAGCTGGCGATCGTCGCGGCGGGGTTTACCCCGGCCGAGGCGGACGGGTTGCGGCGGGCGATGGCCACGTTCCGCAATCACGGCACGGTTCACAACTATCAGGCGCGGCTGGTCGAAGGGATGGTGCGGCGCGGCTATCCGCAGGACTTCGCCGACCGCTGCTTCGAACAGATCCGCGGGTTTGGTGAATACGGCTTTCCCGAAAGCCACGCGCAGGCCTTTGCCTGGCTGGCCTATGTCTCGTCCTGGCTGAAGTGCCACCATCCCGGGGTGTTCACCTGCGCGCTGCTCAACAGCCAGCCGATGGGGTTCTATGCCCCGGCCCAACTGGTGCGCGATGCGCAGGCGCACGGGGTGGAAGTGCGCGGGCTCGACGTGAACGCCAGCCACTGGGACAACGTGCTCGAAGCGCCGCACATCCTGCGGCTTGGCCTGCGCCAGATTGACGGGTTTCGCCAGGTCTGGGCGCAGGCGCTGGCGGCGGCGCGGGCGGATCGGCCATTCGCGGCGGCCGAAGACCTTGCTCGGCGCGCCGCCTTGCCGACGCAGGCGCTGCACTTGCTGGCCGATGCCGATGCGCTGGGTTCGCTCGGGCAGAACCGGCGCGCGGCGGGGTGGGAAGTGCGGCGCGTGGCCCCGGTCCAGCTACCGTTGTTCGCCGCGCTCGATGCACCCGAACTGGGGGCAGAGGCCGATCCCGCGCTGCCGCTGATGCCCCCGGCCGAGGAAGTCGTCGCCGATTACCAGACTCACCGGCTATCGCTCAAAGGGCATCCGCTGCAATTCCTGCGCGCCCATTTCGCGGCGCAGGGCGTGCTGGACTGCGCGGCCATCAACGCTGCAAAGGACGGCGCGCGGGTGCGCGCGGCGGGGGCGGTGCTGATCCGCCAGCGGCCGGGCAAGGGCAACGCGGTGTTCATCACGATCGAGGACGAGACCGGGGTGGTCAACGCCCTGCTGTGGGCGCGCGATTTCGAACAGCAGCGGCGCGCGGTGATGGCGGCGCGGCTGATGGTGATCGAAGGCGAGGTCCAGCGCAGCAAGGAAGGCGTGGTCTACCTGATGGCGCGCCGCGTGATCGATGCCAGCGCCGCGCTGGCGCTGCTTGCCGATGCGCCGCCGCTGGTCCCCGATCCGGCCCGGGCCGACGAGGTGAAGCGCCCGGGCGGTTCCCGTCCCGCCGCGCCGTCCGCCCGCCGCCACCCGCGCGAAGTGCGGATCCTGCCGCGTTCGCGCGATTTTCATTGACGGATTGGCGTTACCGGCGGTTTTCTCCCGCGCCTCTACCACTTCACCCCGACTGAATGCGGGGAGGGTGCGATGCAGTGCGGTTCATGCGCGCCGACGTGGCCGAGAAAGATGACGCGGGCGCCGCCAACGACCACCTGCGCGAAGCCCTGACCACCCTCCACGCCCGGATAGAGGACATGCCTGGGACGCCGCCCGCGCGCTCGAAGCCGCGATCTGGGCCGTCCTGCGCCAGGGCGTCATGGCGCGGCAGATCTCATCAGCAAATTTCTGAGGCCCGACACCAGTTGGACGGGGGGACGGCGCCCCATTTTCTGTTATGGTGCAAGACAACGCAATAGTGGAGGCATGGTGATGGCGGACGTAAGCCAATTCTTAAATGCATTGAAGCCGATGTTTGCCGAGCATCTCAAAGCCTATCTCTCGACCAATGGCGAGGAAGGCTATATTTTTGATGCACGCCCCCATGGGGGCAGCGCGGTCACAACCACCCTGATACTCAAGACGATCGGGAGGAA
>JANLUV010000332.1:0-4873 GCA_031363685.1 Alphaproteobacteria bacterium
GCGAACTGCGCCCGCAGATCGAGGCGCGGACCGGGGCGCTGCTCAAGCCGCAGGGGTTCGTGTTCATCACCTCGCCGGGCGGGGTGACGCCGTATCATTTCGATCCTGAACACAATATCCTGCTGCAGGTGCGCGGGTCCAAGGTGATGACCCAGTTTCCCGCTGGCGATCCGGGCTGTGCGCCAGACCGCGTCCACGAAACCTACCACACCGGCGGGGGGCGCGAGCTGACCTGGCACGATGGCCTGCTGGCAGGCGGACGCGAATTTCCGCTGGGGCCGGGCGAGGCGCTGTTCGTACCGGTGATGGCGCCGCATTTCGTGCGTAACGGGGCGGAACCGTCGGTTTCGCTATCGATCACGTGGCGGTCGGACTGGTCATTCTCCGAGGCAGATGCCCGTGCTTTCAACGGTTTGCTGCGCCGCATCGGACTTGACCCCCGCGCTCCCGGCCGCTGGCCGGCGCGCAACCGGGCCAAAGCGCTGGGCTGGCGGGTGGTTTCGAAGCTGCGCGGGCTGCGCTAGCTCCGGTCCTGGCTCGTCGCCAGGACGAGATTGCGCACCTGCGGGTAGACCTGCCGTTCCCACCGGGAACCCGAAACCACCCCGTAATGGCCCACCGCCGGCTGGAGATGATCGCGCTTCAGATGCGGGCGCAGGGTTAAACAGAGCGTATGGTGGAATTTCGCCTGGCGATCAGGATCGCCATCCCGGTCATGATCTCCCACACCGTGATCGGATAAACGGCGCCCCGCTCCAGTAGACCGTCCGGCAGGATTGCCCCGCCGGTCAGTCTGCCCACTTCCAGCAGCGCGAGACTGATGAAACCGAACAGCCCCAGCCCCACGCACACTGCCCGATACCAAGCCGGCGCCCCGCACCGGCGGGAAAAGCTGGCCGCCGCGATCAGCGCGGCATTGCCGCCGATGATCGCCATGGCCGCACCGATCAGGTGGATCGGAGCAAGGCCAAGCGCCACCTCGCGCGGGCCGTTGGGGACAGAACCGACCAGTATCGTCCCGATCGCGTGGATCAGGCCAACCGCCATGAAGACCGCCCCCGCCCGGCTCCAGCCGGACCGGCATACCGCCCACGTCGCCGCCACGGTGGCGAGGCCGTAGAATGCGCCGTCGAGGATGAAGCCGCCAAAGTTCATCACCCATGCCCGCGATGAGTGCAGCGCGCGGCCGTGGATCAGGCCGTCATAGGGCACGCCAAGATCGCTGATGTAGTGATGGGCATAGCTGTAGCCGGGGAACCCTGCGGCAGCGATGGTTTCGCAGGTCAGGTACAACGTGCCAGCGAGCAGCCACAGCACCCCGGCAACGCGCATCAGCGGGGTTCTGAACAGCGTGAGGCAGGCTTGCATGGGACGAAGATGCCGTGCCGCGCCTCGGAACACAATCGCCCTCACCCGCCGGGGTGGTAGAAATCGTAGACTGTCTGCGCCACCGCCGCACTGACGCCGGGCGCCCGCTGGAGGTCTTCGAGGCTGGCGGCGCGCACTTTCCCCGCCGTGCCGAAGTGCAGCAGCAGCGCCCGCTTGCGCGCGGGGCCAATGCCGGGGACTTCGTCGAGCGGGCTGGCGGTGATGGCGCGGCTGCGCTTGTCGCGGTGGGCGCCGATGGCGAAGCGGTGGACCTCGTCGCGCAGGCGCTGGAGGTAGAACAGCACCGGCGAGTTGGTCGGCAAGGTTTTTTCGCGGCCGTCGGGGAAGTGGAACACCTCGCGCCCGTCGCGGCCGTGATGCGGCCCTTTGGCGATGCCGATCAGCGGCAGGTCCTCGATCCCGAGTTCCGCGACGACGTTCTTCACCGCGCTCATCTGGCCTTTGCCGCCGTCGATCAGGACAAGGTCAGGCCAGGTGCCCTGATCGCGGTCGGGGTCATCGACCATCGCCCGGCCGAAGCGCCGTGCCATCACCTCGCGCATCATCGCGAAATCATCGCCGGGGGCGGTTTCGGGCCGCTTGATGTTGAACTTGCGGTACTGGTTCTTGAGGAACCCGTCCGGCCCCGCCACCACCATCGCGCCCAGCGCATTGGTGCCCTGGATGTGGCTGTTATCGTAGATCTCGATCCGCTGCGGCACTTCGGACAATTCGAAGAATTCCGCCACTTCGCGCAAGGTGCGGGCCTTGGTGCCGCTTTCGGCCAGCCGGCGGTCCAGTGCCTCGGCGGCGTTGCGGCTGGCCTGTTCGATCAGGCGGCGGCGATCACCCCGCTGGGGGACGGAAATCTCGATCTTTCCGCCCGCCCCTGCCCGCAGCGCCTCGGCCAGCAGTTCGGCCTCGGGCAATTCGCGATCGACGAGGATGCAGCGCGGCGGCGGCACTTCTTCATAGAACTGGGCGAGGAACGCGGTCAGCACGTCGGCTTCGGCGAGATCCTCGGTGTGGGCCGGGAAGAACGCCCGGTCGCCCCAGTTCTGGCCATCGCGGATGAAGAACGCCTGGATGCCGACTTGCCCGCCCTTCACCGCCATCGCGAAAATGTCGGCGCTGCCCAGGCCTTCGGCGTTGATGGCCTGGCTGCCCTGGATGAACGTGGCGGCGCGCAGGCGGTCGCGCAGCATCGCCGCGCGTTCGAAATCGAGCGCGGCGGAGGCTTCGTGCATCTGTTCCTCGATCTTGCGCTGGACCGCGCCGGATTTTCCGCCGAGGAAATCCTTCGCCTCCTGCACCAGTTCGCCATAGGCCGCAGGATCGATCCGCCCGACGCAGGGGGCCGAACAGCGCTTGATCTGGTACAGCAGGCAGGGCCGATCCCGGCGGGAGAAGAACCCGTCATTGCAGGACCGCAGCAGAAACAGCTTTTGCAGCGCGTTGATCGTGGTGTTGACCGAACCGGCACTGGCGAACGGGCCATAGTAATTGCCCTTGGCCCGCCGCGCGCCGCGATGCTTGGTGATGCGCGGAAAATCGTGATCGGCGCGCAGCAGGATGAACGGGAAGCTTTTGTCATCGCGCAGAAGGACGTTGTAGGCGGGGCGATAGCGTTTGATCAGTTGCGCTTCGAGCAGCAGCGCATCGGCCTCGCTGCTGGTGGTGACGATGGTCATCGAACGGGTCTGGCTGACCATCCGTTTCAGCCGCAGCGACAGCCGTTCGACCTGCAGGTAGTTTCCGACGCGGTTCTTCAACGCGCGCGCCTTGCCGACATACAGCACATCGCCGCGCGCATCCTGCATCCGGTAGACGCCGGGCGTGGACGGGAGCGTCTGCGCCGTTTCGCGAATCGCGGCGATACCCTGTTCCAGATCGGGCTGGTCGGTCCCGCGCACGGCGGACGTCGCGCGGTCCTCGTGGAAGCGTTCGGCGCTGTTGGGGTTGGCCGGAGTTCCGGCGGGGGTGCGAGCCATGGGCCAGCAGATAGGCAATCCGGGCGCACTTGGGGAGTGGGCTTGCGACAAGTCATTGACGCAGGCGCAGGGAGGTGCAGGTTGCGGCGATGGGCAGCGAACTGGAACTGAAGCTGGAAATCGCCGCCGACGCGGCCGACGAACTGGAACGGGCGGGCCTGCTCGGGCCAGACAAGGCGCACGCCCTGCTCCACGCGACGTATTACGATACCGCCGATCGCCGGTTGCGCGCCCACGGCCTGACGCTGCGCATCCGCCGCGAAGGCCAGCGGCTGATTCAGGCGGTAAAGGCCAGCAAGGGCGCGGCGGCCGGGCTGTTCGACCGTGGCGAGTGGGAATTCACGGTGCCGAAATGGCGCCCCGTGGTGGATGACCGCACCCCTTTGGCCCGCGCGTTAGGGCCCGCGCCAACCGCGCTGGTGGCGCAATTCGACCTGGTGGTTCACCGCGACAGCTTCGCCGTCGAAACCGGCGGTGCCACGATCGATGTCGCGCTGGATCGCGGCACGGCGCGGGCGATGGACCGGTCCGCCGCGTTCTGCGAGGTGGAGCTGGAACTGACCGCGGGCGATCCCGCCGCGCTATTCGATCTCGCCCGGCGGATTGACGCGGCGGCGCCGGTGCGAATCGGCGTGCTGACCAAGCCCGAACGGGGGGTTCGCCTGCTGGGCGAACTGCGCCGCGCGGAAAAGGCGGGGGCAGTAAGGCTGCAGGCCGCGCAGTCACCGGTGGCGGCCTGCGCGCAAGTAATCGCCGGATGCCTGCGCCACTACCGCCTGAACGAAACGATTCTGCTCCAGCAGAGCGAACCCGAGGCCGTGCATCAGGCGCGGGTGGCGCTGCGGCGGCTGCGCTCGGCCCGGACGATCTTTGCCGAACTGTTGCCCGACGCGGCGACCGCCCGGCTCGATGCGGCGGTGCGCGATCTCGCCCGCGAATACGGCAAGGCGCGCGATCTCGACGTGCTGATCGCCCGCGCCGATCTGGCGGATGGCCGCGCGGAATTTAGCGCGCAGCGCGACGAGGCCTACCATGACCTGACGGTCACGCTGGGCGCTCCGGCAACGCGGCGGCTGATGCTGGACCTGGCCGAATGGCTGGCGATCGGTGCATGGCGCGAGGCAGAGGATATGGCCGCCGTGCGGACGATGCCGCTGGGCGGGTTCGCCGCGCGGGCGCTCGCGCGGCGGCTGCGGCAGGTGCGCAAGCACGGCCGCCACCTGGCCGAACTGGACGACGAGGGCCGCCACGCCTTGCGCAAGGATGCGAAGAAGCTACGCTATGCGGTCGATTTCTTTGCCGGGCTCTATGCGCGCGGCCCGGCGTCCAAGCTGCGGCGCAAGTTCATGGCCGCGCTGGAAGACCTGCAGCACAACCTGGGCGAACTGAACGATCTGGCCTTTGAAGCCGAAGTACTTGGCCCGGCAGCGCCGGACCGGACGGCCTACAAGGACAAGCTGCTGCGCAAGGCCAGCGACGGGCGCCACGCACTGCTGGATTGCGCGCCGTTCTGG
>JANLUV010000092.1:0-2543 GCA_031363685.1 Alphaproteobacteria bacterium
GGCTTCCAGCGTCCACCAGCCGTCCAAGTGAAAGCGCCGCCGGCCAGGGAGTGATCGACATAACGCCCGGCGAGGTTGACTTCGAACGTGTTGATGAACGGCACGTTCATCGCCGGCGAAACGAACGGCAGGCGCAGTTCGCCGAACACTTCATTGGTATGGAACTTACCGTATACCGGGTCGATCGGGATCGAACGGCCAAACTGGCCGCGCGGCGCCGTCGGATTGGTCGGATCAGCGAATCCGAAGTAGAACGCGCCCGGATCGAACCGCGAGATTTCCTCGCGATGTTCGGCGCCCAGCGCGACTGCGGCATCACCGCCCCACATCGAGAACACGCTACCGGCGACGTCGGCGGTGACTACCCACTGCTCGTTGTCCGCTACCGGGCGGGCGATGGTGGTGATGTAGTCGCGCACGCCGCCGCCGTTCTGCTGGCCGAACGGATTAAACGGGGCACAAGTTGCACTAAGCGTGGCGATACCGGCATTGGTATAACCCGACGGGCAACCGGCCAATGCGTTTTCGAAGTTCTGCTGGACCAGTGCGCGGTTCTGTCCCTTGGTCTTGGACCGGCCGTAATTGCCGACCACTTCCCACGAGAACTTGCGGCCAAGCAAATTCGCATCGCCCTTGAATCCGGCAACGATGCGATACAGCTCGACCGTGGTCGAGGCGAGACCAGAGGTCAGGTCCTCGTTGGCGCGGGTCAAGTAGAAGAAATCCTGGCCTTCGGGCAGCGAGGCGGCGATCGTGGCGCGTGCGTCAGCGCTCAGGAACGGATTGCTCAGAGGCACGATCAGGTTGCCGTCAGTGGATCCAGCCGGGCCGAACAGGTAGGTATTGTAGACCGGTTGCGCCCGCAGTTCCGTGCCCTTGGAGCGAGCGTAGGAAAACTCGGCGAACGCCTTGATCCCGTCGGTCACTTCGTAGTCGGCCTTGGCGTAGCCGACATAGCGTTCGACCGGCGACTGCAGGTTCGACACCCGGGCGATGTCATAACCGTTGCCGCCGATGCCGTAGAGTGGACTGCCGGTGGGGGCGCCGAAGTCGATCGGCACAAGCTGGCCCTGCGCGTTGAACGCCAGCGACTGGCCGGACCCGTTGTAGATGTCCGCGCCCAGGCCGGGAATGAAATCGAACGCCATCGGGATGCCGTACTGGCTCAGCACCGGCAACTTTACGTGAGCGGCCAACTGGTTCTCGAACGGGTAGTCGGGATCGGCCGGCGGCACATAGCTCAGGCCTTGGGCCGTCACCGGTCGGTCGGTCGCCAACAGGCCTTCCTGCTTGCTGTATTCGAACGCAGCGACGACATTGCCCCGGCTATCGCCGAAGCTTGTGCCTGCCAACGCTTGAAGGCGGTATTCCGCAGCATCGTGACGGCTGGATAGGCCCATTCCGGCGCCCAGCTTGATGCCTTGGTATTTGTCCTTGAAAATAATGTTCACCGTTCCTGCGATCGCGTCCGAACCATAGATCGGTGCGCCGCCCACCGCGATCGTCTCGACCCGGTCGACCATCAGGGTCGGGATGGTGTTAAGGTCGACCTGCGCGCCCGGATCGGTCGGGCCGAAGATCGAGGCGGTGTTTGAACTGACATAGCGCCGGCCGTTCACTAGTACGAGAGTACGCTGCGAGCCGAGCCCGAAGAAATTGACGAACGTCTGGCCCGCGCCAAAGCTGCCTGCCTGGCCGCCGACGGGGCTACTACTCGGCGGGGCGAACGCCGGCACTGACTTTAGCATGTCGCCAATCGTCAGGTCACCGCGCGCGTCGATCAGGTCCGATCCGACCACGATTGTGGGTTCCTTGCGATCGGTTTCCGGCCGCGCGATGCGCGATCCCGTCACGATGATGGGCGTATTATCGAAATTCGTATTGGCCCCGTTCGCCGCAGGAGCGACCGACGCCCGGGGTGCGTCCTGGGCGTGTGCTGCGGTGGCGGCAAGCATGGCGATTGCGGAAATACCAGCCGTCCCGGCGAAGGATCGAAGCTTGCGAAAATTCATCTTGTCCAGCCCTTTATTGCCCCGGCGAAAGCTGCTCCGCGCCGTGCGACCGGCTGTTCTGCGAATGCCCCAATGCCACCTGCATTAACGAATATTGGTAAACAACCGGTTTCAATGGACATCTTTTGCACCACGGGTGTTTCCGCCAAGCGTGTTGCGGCAAGGCAACAAGTTGCGCAAACGTCGGACGATCATCCGCAGCGGCGGCCGATCCGCCGCATGCCGGGCGCGCAATCCCGCAAAGCCGGTTGACCCCGCCGCTCAGGGTATTTAGCTGGACGATTAACCCGCTTCGTTCCGGCCCTACCGGCCGGCCCGCCAGCGGATCCACAGATCCAGCGCGCCGCCCGGGAAAGGCGGCCAAAGTGAGGCGGATGGCCCCGACACGTTCCCCGGCATCGGCAGATCTTCGCGGCGTGACCAACGTCGACGAAGGTGCGCCCCCTGTCACCAATGCCGGCGACGATGTGCCCCCTGTCGCCAAAGCCGGCGACGATGTGCCCCCTGTCGCCAAAGCCGGCGACGATGTGC
>JANLUV010000148.1:0-3400 GCA_031363685.1 Alphaproteobacteria bacterium
CAGCCCCAGCGGCCAGGTCCACAGCACTTGGCCCAGCGATAAGTTAGCGTGGTGGAACCAGCCGAATGCAACCACGCTGCTGCCCAGGTTGACCACCAGGAACCCGGCCATGCTGATCACCAGCATCCGCGTGGTGATGACCTTGCGGTCGTGCAGGTAGGCCAGGTAGCCCAGCACGCAGGCGTAAACCATGGCGAACCGGCCAAGCGGCAGGCGAATCCCGCTGACCACCGATGCCACCGCCAACCCGGCCAGCATGACCGGCAGGATGATCGCCAGGATCACCCCGGCCCGATCCCCGAACCGGCGATAGGCCAGCGCGAACAGCACATACCAGACGAACTCGATCATCAGCGTCCATGCCACCCCCAGGAACGGCTGCACGCCGATGTAGTCCTGCAACAGGGCCAGGTTGGCCGCCCATTGCAACGGACCCGCGCTGGCCATGAAGCGCCAGTTGGTCAGAACCCCGCTGGCACCCAGCACCAGCAGCAGCGCAAAGGCGGCCAGCAACAGCGGATAGATGCGGAAAATCCGCCGCACCATGAACGTGCGCAGATCGAACGGTTCGCGCACCGACATCGGCACCACATAGCCGCTAACCAGAAAGAAGATGATCACCCCGATCAGCCCGGGGCCAAGGCCGACGAACCCGTCGAACACCGCGATTTCGCGGTGCCGTTCGAACAGGTGCTGCGCCAGCACCAGCACTGCGGCCAGCAGCCGCAGGCTGTCGATGAATTGCAGTCGAGTTGCACTGTTGCCGGACATCGGCGGCGCGTCTATCACCGGGCCGACAAATGTCCATAATATAAACTATTGCAACAAAACTGAAATAATATCTCGGTGGCGATCTGGACAATAGCATTATTATGCGGCGACGAGTAAGCTGGATGTAATTCATGACGTCTGTTGATAAGATTATCTACATCTCCGGCTCGGGGCGTAGCGGATCCACGCTGCTGGAAAGAATTTTCCATTCCGCTGAAGGGATCGCGTCGGTCGGGGAATTGCACTGCCTGTGGCGGTTGCCGGCCGAAGCCATCACCTGTTCGTGCGGCGGCGCGTTTGGCGGCGATGCGCACTGGCAATCAATCTTGCGTCAGGCCGGGTTCGATCGCGCCGTTGTGGCCGAACTTCGCGCGCTTGAGCGTGCCATCTGCCGCAGCGGGTTCATCGCCCGGCACCGCTTCTCGATCGATTCGCTGCGCGCCGATCCGCAGGTGCAACGCTTTCTCGAACTGCAGTTCTGCCTGTTCGATGCGATCGCCGCGATCAGCGGCAGCCCGATCGTCGTCGATAGTTCCAAGGCGGGGCCGCGGGCTTGGCTGCTGGCCTGCGATCCGCGGGTCAGCGTGCTCCATCTCCACCGCGATCCGGCCGACGTGATCGTGTCGTGGCGCTCGGTAAAGTTCGATCCCGGCCTTGGCACCGCAATGAAACGCATGCCGATCCGCGCTGCCGCGCTCGATTGGTGGAAGGTGGACCGGCTGGCCGCGCTGCTGGCGCGCGTGCATCCGGTCGTCCGGGTCGATTATCGCGAACTCTGCCTCAGCCCGCAGCCGACAGTGGCCACAGCCCTCGCCGGGCTAGGCATCGCCGTGCGGCAAACGCCGCACTGGCTCGGCACGGACATGGTCCAGCCGGGGGCCGAATATCACTCGCTCAACGGCAACCCGGACCGGTTCGATACCGGCCCGCTGCGCATTTCCGCGCGCCGGGCAGACTGGTCGCGCATTGCCCCGGCAGAACGCCCCCTGATCCGCGCTGCGGCGGGTGCGCTACGGCTGCTGTCACCAACGCCCAGCCGCTAGCCTCCGGCGCATGGCGCGATTGCGCGTAATCCAACGCGTCCCTCGTCATTATTAAGTCGCTCATGTGTCATAAAAATAACGCCGGATTGTAACCTGACGCCTATAGTTTCGGATTTCTTACAGAGGGGGCTCTGGAAAACTATGGATGGGAAGAGGGCAGCCGTCCTTGTCGCGGGCGGTGCCGGTTATGTGGGCAGTCATGCCGTTCTGGCGCTACTGGATGCCGGCCACAGCGTAGTCGTGCTTGATAACCTGTCCACGGGCAACCGCTGGGCGGTCGATACGCGCGCCGCGTTTTTCGAAGGCGGGATCGAGAATGAATCGCTTGTCCGCACGATCATGGAACTGCACAATATCCAGTCGGTGATGCAGTTCGCCGGATCGTACCGCACGGCAGCCGATGCCCGCGATCCGCTCAAGTTCTACCGCAACAACACCACCGCAACCGAATCGCTGATCGAAAGCGCGGTCGCCTGCCGGGTGAAGCATTTCGTTTATTCGGGCACGGCCGAAACCTATCGGCTGCCGGCACCGATGCCGGTTGCGGAATCCTGGGCGCAGGGCCCGAACTCGGCCTACGCCGCCTCGATGCTGGTGACCGAGCAGATTTTGATCGACGTCGCCGCCGTCCATCCGCTGAACTTCGGCGTGCTGCGCTATTTCAACGCTGCGGGGGCCGATCCGCTCAAGCGGTGCGGCGCGGCCCAGCCCGGCGCGGCGCACATGATCCACCAGGCGATTGAAACCGTGCTCGGCCAGCGCGACCATGTTGAACTGTGCCCCGCCGGCGAAGCAACCCCCGATGGCAGCCAGGTGCGCGACTATGTCCACGTCAGCGATCTGGCCACCGCGCATGTCGCCCTGCTCGATGGATTGATCGCGGAACCGGCGCGCAATCGCACATACAACTGCGGCTATGGTGAAGGCTGGTCGGACCTTGCCGTGCTCGACGCGGCCGAACGCGTGACCAACGTGCGCATTGCCCGGCGTGAACGCACCACCCCCGACGGCGAACCACCGGTGCTGGTCGCCGACACCGGCGCGATCCGCCGCGAACTGGGCTGGCAACCGTTCTATGACAACCTCGATAGCCTGGTGCGTGACACCTATCGCTGGCAAATGCATCTCCCCCGCATGCGGGTGGCCCATGGCGAAGGCGGGCTGCACGGCGCTGGCGGCCGGCCGGTCTACTTCGTCAACGAATCGGCCGGTGCCCGTACCCGCGCCAGTGACGCCCCAATCCGCGCCAGCGAAGCTCACGTCCTCGTCCAGTCGGGCGCGGCGGGAACCTCACGCAGCGTGACCGGCAAGCCATAACGGCCACGCCGCAGCGGCCAGCAGGGTGCCCAACGGTAGCGGCGTGGTTGCAGCAGGCTTGCGCCCCGCAAGCACCAGCACTGCAACCGCGCCCAGACCCAGCCCGGCCGCTGCCAGCAACACCTGCGGCAACGCCGCCCAACCCAGCCACGCGCCGATCGCCCCGAACAGCTTGGGGTCGCCGCCGCCCAGCCCGTCGCGGCCGCGCAGCCGGCGATAGCTCCAGCCGACCAGCGCCAGCGCGCCGTAACCTGCGACCAGTCCGATAG
>JANLUV010000178.1:0-8062 GCA_031363685.1 Alphaproteobacteria bacterium
CAATTTCATCGATTGGGACCGCTCCACCATCCTCGTCGGCAAGGAACTGGTCTTTGTCGAGCGTGAGTGGGCCTGAGCGAACACGAACACCGAAGAGGACAGGCTGATGACGCGGATGCAAGGCAAAGTCGTACTGGTTACCGGCGCAGCACGGCTACGCGGCATTGGCCGCGCCATCGCGCTGCGCGTGGCGGAAGAAGGCGCCGACGTGATCGTCACCGGTCTCGGCCGCGATCCCTCGCGCCTGCCCCCGCACGAACAGGAGATCGGCTGGCGCGGGGTGGAATCGGTCGCCGAGGAAATTCGCAGCCTGGGCCGCAAGGCGATCGGCGTCGTCTGCGACGTGACCAGGACTGACCAGATCGCCGCGTGCGTGGCCCGCGCCGAGGCCGAAGTCGGCCCGCTGACCGGCCTCGTCAACAACGCCGGCATCGCCAGCGAAGCCGCCGCCGCCTCGATCCTCGATATGACCGACGAGCTGTGGCACCAGACGATCGATATCAATCTGACCGGCGTCTACAACATGACCAAGGCGGTCGGCCGGGCGATGCGCGCCACTGGAACGGGCGGCGCGATCGTCAACATCTCGTCGCTCGCCGGCCGGTTCGGGTTCGCCAACTATGGCGGCTATTGCGCCAGCAAGTTCGGCGTGGTCGGGCTGACCCAGCAACTCGCGCACGAACTGGCGCCGCTGGGCATCCGGGTGAACTGCATCTGCCCCGGCTCGATCGATACCGACATGCTCGATGGCACGATGGGCCGCAAGGCGAAGATCGCCGGGATGACCGCCGAAGAATTCAAGTCCGGCTACAACCTCGGGATCATCCCGATGGGCCGGCGCGGCACCCCGGCCGAACAGGCGTCCGCGGCCGCCTTCCTGCTCGGGCCAGACGCCAGCTACATCACCGGCCAGACGCTGAATGTGGATGGCGGATACCGGATGGATTGACCGGGGTTCCCGGCAAAAAGGGTTTCGGGCGGAAAAGGATGGCAATGACGCAATTTCATTCGGTGTACGTGCAGCGCCGCCAGCCCGGCGTGTCGGTCCGCGAATTCCAGCGGCTGTGGCGCACGCATGGCGATTTCGCGGCGGGCGTTCCGGCCTTCTGGAAGGAAGTCGAACGCTACGTTCACAACGATCCGGTCGAATCCGCCGCCGGGGTGCCGGCGGACACCGCGCGCTTCGACGGGGTGGGCGAACTGTTCTACTCCAGTTTCGCCAACTGGCTGGCGATGCGCGACGTGATGTGGAACGAAGTCGCGCCGGATGAACAGCGTGTGTTCGAAGGTCCGCCCCCGGTTTCCACGCGCGGAACCCGCACCATCCACCAGCCCCCGCGCGGGAACTGCAAACTGTTCACCTTCGCCGCTCTGCGCCGCGGCACCGACCCCGGCGAAGTTGATGCCGCGCTGGCCAGCCACGCCGCCGCGACGCTCGCCCTGCCCGGCTTCGGCGGACACCTTGCCGGCTTCACCACCACCCATGCGCTGCAGCCCGATGCCAGTAGCGGGATGCAGCGCATGGCGCAAACCTCGTCCACGCACGAGGTCGTGTTCATCCACCACTTCGCCGATGAGGCCGCCGCCCGCGCCGCGCTGGCCAGCGCCGACTATGCCCGGCTCGAACTGGCCGAAGACGCCCTGCTTGACTGGGCTTCGCGCGTCGTCCTGCTCACCCAGGGCTGGGTGCTCAAAGGCGAGTTGGGCTGAGGCATCCGGTGCCAGCGGGCTTGTCACAGAGCCCGAAATCGGCAAGGGGAATTGTCAGGCAAGCGCGTACACTTGCACGAGCATCACCATCTGCCGCGAACTCGCCGGATGGGGAGAAGACAGGACAAATCGTATGACGATCTCAGAAGCCGCCCGCCCGGAAACCATTAGCCGCCCGGAAACTGCTGTTGCCAACGATACCGGCGCAGCCACCTATCGCACCGACTGGACCCGCGCAGAAATCGCCGAACTGTTCGCCCTGCCGTTCACCGAACTGGTGTTCCGCGCCGCCGAGGTCCACCGCGCCAACCATGCCGCCGGTGAAGTCCAGCTCGCCACGCTACTCTCGATCAAGACCGGCGGCTGCCCGGAAGACTGCGGCTACTGCTCGCAATCAGCCAGCGCCGAGGCCGGGGTCAAGGCGACCAAGCTGATGGACGTGCGCGAAGTGTTGCAGAACGCCGCCCGCGCCAAGGACAACGGCAGCCAGCGGTTCTGCATGGGCGCTGCCTGGCGCAACCCGAAAGAGCGCGACATGCCCGCCATTGTGGAAATCGTGAAGGGCGTCCGCGCGCTCGGCCTCGAAACCTGCATGACGCTGGGGATGCTGACCCCCGGCCAGGCCGACCAGCTGGCCGAAGCCGGACTCGATTACTACAACCACAACATCGATACCGCGCCCGAACGCTATGCCGATGTCATCACCACCCGCACCTTCGAGGACCGGCTGGAAACCATCGGCAACGTCCGCACCGCCGGGATCAACGTCTGCACCGGCGGGATCGTCGGCATGGGTGAAACCCGCGCCGACCGGGTCGGTTTCATCCACACCCTGGCCACCCTGCCGCGCCATCCCGAGAGCGTGCCGGTCAATGCCCTGGTGCCGGTCAAGGGCACGGTGCTGGGCGACATGCTGGCGGGTACGCCGCTGGCTAAGATCGACGATATCGAATTCGTCCGCACCGTCGCCGTCGCCCGCATCACCATGCCGCGCTCGATGGTGCGCCTCTCGGCGGGCCGCGAATCGATGTCGGAATCGACTCAGGCGCTGTGCTTCCTTGCCGGGGCCAATTCGATCTTCACCGGCGACAAGCTGCTGACCGCGCCTAACGCCGGTGACGATAGCGACGCCGCGATGTTCGCCAAGCTGGGGCTCAAGCCACTCGCCGGGCCGGAACCACAGGCCAGCACCAAGGCGGCGCGGGCGTCCTCCTGCGGCTGACGCAGCCCGGCGGGTGAGCAGCATCGGGTGAGCACGATCGACGATCTGCTCGCGGCCGCGCTCGCCGCGATCCGCGCGCGCGGCCAGTGGCGTGTGCTCACTCCGGCCCGGCTCCTGCCCCACGGCCGGATCGTGCGCGACGGGCGCGAACTGGTCGATTTTTCCAGCAACGATTACCTCGGCCTTGCGCGCCACCCGCTGCTGACCGAACGCGCCCGCTGCTTCGCGGCGGAATACGGCACCGGCTCGGGCGCGTCGCGGCTGGTCACCGGCACCAGCGCGGCGCACCTTGCGCTCGAAGCCAGGATCGCCGCGTTCAAGCGGACCGAGGCAGCGCTGCTGCTGGCCTCCGGCTGGCAATGCAACGCGGCGGTGATCCCCGCATTGCTGGCGCTGGCACCCGGCGCGGCTATATTCACCGACAAGTTGATCCACGCCTCGATGCACAGCGGCATTGCGGCGGTCGGGGCGCGGCAGGTGCGGTTTCGCCACAATGACCTCGCCCACCTCGCCGAATTGCTGGCCGCGCGCGGTAGCGATGCCCCGGCGCGCTTCATCTTCACCGAAAGCGTGTTTTCGATGGACGGGGACCGCGCCGATGTGGCCGCGCTTGCCGCACTCGCCCGCGAACACGACGCGTTCCTGTTCGTGGACGAGGCGCACGCTACCGGCGTGCTCGGTCAGAACGGCGCGGGGCTGGCAGCGGGCATCCCCGGCGTCGATCTGGTCATGGGCACCTTCAGCAAGGCGCTCGGCGGGTTCGGGGCCTATGTCGCCTGCTCGGCGCTGCTGCGCGACTATCTGGTCAATACCTGCGGCGGCTTCATCTTCACCACCGCGCCGCCGCCCGCCGTCGTCGGCGCGATCGACGCCGCGCTGGACCTGGTCCCGGGGATGGACGCCGAACGCGCCCACCTTGCCCTGCTGGGCGACCGGCTGCGCGCCGGGCTGGCCGACCTCGGGATCGATTGCGCCGCATCCACCACCCAGATCGTCCCGGCGATCATCGGCCCGGAAGCAGCCACGCTGGCGCTGAGCCGCGATCTGGCGGAACGCGGGATGATGGCCGCCGCGATCCGCCCGCCGACCGTGCCTGCGGGCACCAGCCGGCTCCGGCTGGCCCTGCGCGCGACGCACTCTGCGGATGACGTAGATCTGTTGCTGGCGGCGCTGCGGGACCTGCGATGATCCTGCTATTTATGCATGGCTGGGCGTTCGACCGGACGCTGTGGCAGGGCGTGACCGCGCAGCTACCGGAGTTTGACTGCCGTCTGGCCGATCGCGGCTACTTCGGCGAGGCAAGTATGCCGGACTGCCCCGACAAGGTGATCGTCGTCGCCCACAGCCTCGGCACTATGCACGTTTTGGCCGCCCCGCCGCCGCGCTGCGGGGGGCTGGTCGCGATCAACGGGTTTGATCGGTTTGCCGCCGGCGAAGGTTTCCCCGGCGTGCCGCTCCGCGTGCTTGACCGGATGACCGCGCGGCTGGCCGCAAGCCCGGACGCCGTCGTGCGCGAATTCCGCCAGCGCTGCGGAACGGATGCACCGGCCGGACCGCTCGCTGTCGCTGGCTTGCAACAAGACCTTGCCCTGTTGCGCGACGGCGATTGCCGCGCGGACGCCGCGCGCTGGAATGCCCCCATCGTCCTGCTCGAAGCCGAGGACGATCCGATTCTACCTCCCGCACTGCGCGCCGCCGTGTTCGCTTCCGCCCCCCGGCTTCATCGCGTAAGGCAGCCCACCGGAGGCCACCTGCTGCCGGTGACCGAGCCTGCTGCCTGTGCCGCCGCGATCAGGGAACTTGTGGACTTGCTGCCGTGAATACGCCCCGTCGCCAGCGGATCGGCGCCGCCTTTTCGGCTGCGCAAAGCTATGATCGCCATGCCGGCGTGCAGCGTACCGTGGCGCACGCGCTGGCCGCGCGGATTGCCGCGCTCGACCTTCCGGCTGGCCCGCGCATCCTCGAAATAGGCTGCGGCACTGGCTTCCTGACCGAGGCGCTGATCGAACAGAAGGTGGTGGGCGAATGGCTCATCACCGACCTCGCCCCGACGATGGTCGCGCGGTGCCGTGATCGCATCGGCGATGCCCCCGCCCGGCACTTTGCCGTGCTCGACGGTGAATATGGCCCCCGGCCCGAAGGCGCCCCGTTCGACCTGATCTGTTCCAGCCTCGCGCTGCAGTGGTTCGACGATATCGCCGCTGCTGCGGATCGCCTGCGCGGCTGGCTCGCCCCCGGCGGCCACCTGATCTTCACCACCCTCGCCGCCGCAACTTTCGCCGAATGGCGCGCCGCACATGAGGCTCTGGGCCTGACTGCTGGCACCCCGCAATTCCCGCCTGCTGCAGCATTCGGCCCTGAATCGGCGGCCGAGCGCCACGTCGAACATCACGCCTCGGCGCGCGAATTCCTCCATGCGCTGAAGGCCATCGGCGCGGGCACCGCCGCCGCCGGGCACCAGCCGTTACGTCCGGCCGATCTGCGCCGGGTCATCGCCCGCTTCGATGAAGCCGGTTCCGCCGTGACTTACGAGGTCGTCACGTGTTATTATCGCACCGAGGGAGCGGCATGAGCGCGCAGCTGAACACCATCGTCATCACCGGCACCGATACCGGCGTGGGCAAGACCGTGTTCGCCGCCGCGCTGACCGGCGCGCTGGGCGCGCGGTACTGGAAGCCGGTGCAGGCCGGCCCGGACGAGGACGGCGGCAGCGATACCTTGCGCGTCGCCAAACTGGCCAGCGTACCCGCCAGCCATATCTATCCCGAGGCCTATCGCCTCGCCACCCCCTGCTCGCCCCACCGCGCGGCGGAAATCGACGGGGTGACCATCGACCCCGCCCGCCTCACGCTGCCAATTGGCATTGGCCCGCTGGTAGTCGAAGGCGCGGGCGGCGTTCTCGTCCCGCTGACGCGTCAACTGCTTTATGCCGACCAGTTCGCGTGCTGGGGCGCCCCCGTGGTGCTGGTTGCACGCACTGGCCTCGGCACGATCAACCACACGCTGCTCTCGCTCGAAGCCCTGCGCGCACGGTCCGTGCCGGTGCTGGGCGTGGCCTTCGTCGGCGCGGAAAACGCAGATAGCGAAGCCACCATCGCCGCGCTGGGCCGGGTCAAACACCTCGGCCGCCTGCCGGTCCTGTCAGCGATCACCCCGGACGCGCTGGCTGCTGCCTTCGCCGCGAACTTCCGGATCGAGGATTTCCGGCCATGACCTCGCCCGGGCCATCGCCAGTCTGGCACCCGTTCACGCAGCACGGGCTGGAGGAACCCATTCCGCTGGTAACGCGGGCTGAAGGCGCGCTGCTGTTCACGTCCGACGGGCGCGAGATTGTCGATGCGATCTCGTCGTGGTGGGTGACGACGCACGGCCACTGCCATCCCCGGATCATGGCTGCGATCGCCGATCAGGCGCAGCGGCTGGATCAGCTGATATTCGCCGGGTGGACTCACGAACCGGCCGAGACGCTGGCGCGGGACCTCTGCGCAATCATGCCGGCCGCGCTCACCCGGGTGTTCTTTTCCGATTCGGGTTCGACCAGCGTGGAAGTCGCGCTCAAGATGGCGCTCGGCTACTGGGCGCACCGGGGCGAGCCGCGGCACAGGATCGTGGTGATGGAACATTCCTATCACGGCGATACCATCGGGGCGATGTCGGTCGGCGCGCGCGGGGTGTTCAACCGGACTTACGAGCCGCTGCTGTTCGACGTTGGAACCATCCCGTTCCCCGCTGCAGGGCGCGAACAGGCGACTTTCGATGCGTTGCAGTGTGCTTGCAGTGCCGGTGCAGTGGCGGCGTTCATTGTCGAGCCGCTGGTGCTGGGTGCGGGGGGAATGCTGATGTATCCGCCCGCCGTGCTGGCGGAAATGGCGGCGATCTGTGCCCACCACGGGGTGCTGTTCATCGCCGACGAAGTGATGACCGCGTGGGGCCGCACCGGCACCCTGCTGGCCTGCGAGCAGGCCGCTGTCGTTCCCGATATCCTGTGCCTTTCCAAGGGCCTGACCGGCGGATCGCTGCCGCTGGCGGTGACCATGGCGAGCGAACCGGTGTTCGCCGCGCACTACGCCCCGGACCGCGCCAAGATGTTCTTCCACTCCTCCAGCTACACCGCCAACCCGATCGCCTGCGCCGCCGCCAACGCCAATCTGGCGATCTGGCGCGAGGAACCGGTGCTGGAACGGATCGCCGCCCTGTCCGCCCGGCAAGCTGCGTACATGGCCACTGCAACGGCACTGCAAGGGGTTAGCAACGCCCGGACATGCGGCACGATCGCCGCCTGCGACCTGTCCGGACCGGCCGGCTACCTCGCCCCGGTGGCGACCGCCGTGATGGCCCGGGCGCGCGAGGCCGGAGTGCTGCTGCGCCCGCTCGGCACCACGGTCTATGTGATGCCGCCCTACTGCATCAGCGATGCCGAACTGGGCCGGGTCCACGCGGTGATTGCCGAGGTCGCCGCCGCGCTGCGGGATAATTGATCGGTATCAAGGACCGCTTCTCGCATTCGCCATGTCAATCAGCCGACTGCGCTACTCAGGCCGAAACCGAAGGTGTTGGTCCTGCCGATCGCGCTCAATGCGAGGTGGTGGACGGCGCAGTCGATCACCGCGATGCGTTCCGGTCGGAAGAAGCGAAGACCGACGGACACTGGATGTGCCTGCGCGTTGCGCGCGCGGGCTCCCGCGAATCAGTCGAGGCCGGTACACCGGATCGCCACAAGCATATCGCGCATCGCCGGTTTGTCGGGCCAGTTACCGGGGGGGCTTGGCCGAGCGAATCTGAACAGCAAATTGACCAACGCGACCCGCGATCCCGAGCGCACACCGCTTCGCCGCTTTTGCTCGTCGGCGCTGCGACGGGTATGAGGCCGGTCCCCGTTAGGACTTGCGGAGGCGGCGCAGCCCATCTAGCCCACGCGCGAGCCGACTCCTTTCTCCCGAGGCGCGGAGGTAACAGCCGCCCTGCGCACGCATGAAAAACTCCGACCCTCGCCGCAATAGCGGAGGCCGGACCTTCTTACTGGATGGGTACCCCGCGAATGCACAGCCTCCGTCTTTCGACTTGCCTCACCCCCGCGCTGTTTGCCATGCCTTCGGCGCTGTTGATGCCCTCTATGCTGTTGCTGGCTAC
>JANLUV010000183.1:0-1849 GCA_031363685.1 Alphaproteobacteria bacterium
GCCGTCCTCGCCGGGCATCATGATGTCGAGCAGGACGAGATCGGGGGTTTCGGCGGCAGACAGCCGACTGCGCGCCTCGGCGGCGGTGGCGGCCTGCGCCACGAGGAACCCCTGACGCGAGAGATACTCGGCCAGGGGTTCGCGCAGGGCCGCCTCGTCATCGACGACGAGCAGCCGGGTCGGGGCGGGAGCGGTCATGCGGACTGGATCATCGCAGAAACCGGAGCGATTGTCAGTCGTGACCGCCCATCGGGCCGCCTTCGCCCATGCCGCCCTTCATTCCACCGTGCCTGCCTTCGCGCCGCTCGCGCATGTGCGTGTGCATGGCAGCGCGGCGTTCGTCCTTGGTCAGCTTGCCATCGCGGTTGGCGTCGGCCGTATCGAACCGCTTGAGCGCGCCCGCCACGAATTCGTCGCGGGTGATGGTGCGGCTGCCATTGGCGTCCATCCCCATCTTACCGTGGCCCATCATACCGTGGCCCATCATGCCTTTGTGACCGGCGCCGTCGTGGCCGGTCATCGGCTGTTCGTGCGCGGCAATGAACTCCTGCTTCGAGATGGCGCCGTCGCGGTTGGCGTCCATCTTGTCGAAGTGTTCGCCGATGCGGACGGCGCGGTCGGCCTTGTCAAGTTTGCCGTCGCGATTGGCGTCATGCTGGTCGAACAGTGCGACAGCCTTGGCCTGGGCCTCGGCGCGGGTGATCGTGGCATCGCCAAGCGGATCCGCCATCATGCCGTGCTTGCCGCCCATCGAGGCCATGGCGCCGGACTGCTGGGCATAGACTACGCTAGCCGCTGTGCCGCCGATGGCGAGCGCGGCGACAGTCAGCGCCAGGGTAAATTGCTTCATTTGTATTTCTCCGTCCAAGGTCGGGCGACCCAAGGAAAACCGCGCAGGCAGATTGCACAAAGGCGACCACAAGGCCCCGGTCGAGGAAGAGGGAGGGGAGCCGACCGGTACCTTGCAGCTTCACAACGCCTTACTAACGCTTTGGTGCCGCGCGAGTATGCCGGATAACGGGTTTATTGTCGTCAATTGTCGCTTGATCGAGCTGTCATTCACGCGGAGGAAAGCGGTTTACAGCGGGGCCAGCAATCGGGGGTCACTCGGTGCTGCATGCCGATTCCGGCGGTGATGGTCACGGCAGCGCCAGCGGGGCGCACTGTGCCTCCAGCCAGGCCAGCACTTCGCCCTCGACCAGCGGACCGACGATGGCCAGCACCCGCGCGTGATAGGTGTTCCACCACGCGATTTCGCCGGCTTCAACGATCGCGGTGTTGAGCAGCGCGCGCTCGATCGGGACGTGGGTGAGCGTCTCGAAGCCGAGGAACGCGCCTTCCGCGCCCTCAATCGCGCGATCCTCGACCAGGATCAGGTTCTCGATCCGGATGCCGAAGGCGCCGGTCTTGTAGTAACCCGGTTCGTTCGAGAGGATCATCCCGGGCAGCAGTTCCTGCTCACCCCCCGCATGCGCCCCGGTGGCGCGGGCGATCCGCTGCGGACCTTCGTGGACCGACAGGAAGCTGCCGACGCCGTGGCCGGTGCCGTGGGCATAATCGATCCCGGCGTGCCACAGGTACTGGCGCGCCAGCGTATCGAGCTGGCTGCCGAGCGTGCCGATGGGGAACGTCGCCCGGTCGAGCGCGATGTGGCCCTTGAGCACGCGGGTGAACCGGTCGGTGACTTCGGCGGGGGCTTCATGGGGGCCCGCGATCCACACGGTGCGGGTAATGTCGGTAGTGCCGTCCAGGTACTGCCCGCCCGAATCGACCAGGAAGACACTGCCCGGTTCAAGGCCGCGGTTGGTTTCCGCGCTGACTCGATAATGGACGATCGCGCCGTTCGGCC
>JANLUV010000198.1:0-2578 GCA_031363685.1 Alphaproteobacteria bacterium
CAAACACGAAGGCGCTGCTATAGGCGCTCCCCTGCCCCGGAAACGGGGATGCTCCCCGATAGCTCAGCGGTAGAGTAGGTGACTGTTAATCACTTGGTCGTTGGTTCGAATCCAACTCGGGGAGCCACATTTTTCCAGACATGACTATTCCGACCGGGCGCAAATTGCGCCGGTCGGCTGGCGCGCGGTTGCTGCGCGCAAAAATGTGCTGCAATCGCGAAAGATTTTCCGCATCCGGATTGGCGTGTTTTTTCCGGGGTTTACTTATTATAGTGACCGCCGTGTGACATGAACTACGTATCTATGTCCAGTGTGCCGACAAAATGTAACAACCGCGAAACACCCATGATGTCTTTGGCAGCACAATAGTCGGAAATGCTGTGCGGGGCGGATCGAGATGGCCTCGTCCCGCGCAGGTTCCGATCGTTCGTGCTCATGAGGGCACGGTTGGCTACGCACTGCTATTCGGAGTGAGAAACATGGCAATTATTAATCCGCCGATTTACGGCACCACCGGCGATGACCTGCTGATGGGCATGCTGCTGAGCGAGAACTTCTTCGGTCTGGACGGCAATGACACGATCCGCGCTGGCGGGGGCGATGACACGATCAACGGCGGCCTTGGCGATGACCAGCTGTTCGGCGACGCCGGCAACGACAAACTGTTCGGTAACGACGGCGCTGATATCCTGAACGGCTTCACCGGCGACGACCTGCTGGCCGGCGCGGCGGGCAACGACAAGCTGTACGGCGGCGACGGCAAGGACGCGCTGTACGGCGGCGCTGATAACGACGTGCTGTCAGGCGGCAACGGCGACGACGGTCTGGCGGGCGGCGATGGCGTTGACAATCTCAACGGCGGCATGGGTAACGATTTCATGGTCGGCGGCCTGGGCAAGGACCTGCTGACCGGCGGCGCCGGGACCAACTCGTTCTGGTGGTATTCGGTGGATGAATCGGGCGCGGGCGCGATCAACCGCGACGTCATCGCCGACTTCAAGGTGGGCGTCGATACGATCCACCTGCTCGGCTTCGGCGTTACCGCCGCCGACCTGCAATTCACTTCGCTCAATGCGGGCAGGTCGACCGTGGTTGGCATCGATTTCGATGCCGACGGCCTCAAAGACTTCGAAATCCAGCTGAACAACGTCAGGTTCGGCACGCTCCACACGACCGACTTCGTCCTCTGAGGCCACACGCCCACTGAGGATTACACGGGGCCCGGCGCGTCATGCGCCGGGCCTTTTTGCTTTGGGGCGTTGTGCGGGTGGCAGATGCGTTCAACCACGACTTGTCGAACTCGTCGCTGGCGTTGCGGCCCCACCTCCAGCCCCTCCCGCAAGCGGGAGGGGAGCGAGGCCTAGCTTGCCGCAGGTACGGTTAGCTGCAGGGGGTGGGCATATTGCGCAGCGCCGGGTTCGCAGGCGACCCGATCGCCGTTTACTGTGGGGACCGGAACGGGCGTGCCGGCTATGATCCGATCTGGCGTTGATCGAACCCGGCGCCGATCAGGCCACTGCGCCGTGGCAGTGCTTGTACTTGGCGCCCGATCCGCACGGGCACAACGCGTTGCGTGACAGGCCCATCCCGGCATAGGGATCATCCTCGCCCACCGGTGTCGTCCCGCCCAGCGAGCCCAGCACCGCGGCCGGCATTCCCGCACCGCTATCATCGAAACCGGTCAGCGCATCGATGTGGCCGGACAGGAACGAGGGCAGTTCCGGCAGGGCATCCTGCGCTCCGGCGAACTGGAATTCGGCAGCGCAGAGAATCCGGGTCACGTCCTCGCGGATCGTTTCGAGCATCTTTTCGAACAGCCCGAACGCTTCATGCTTGTACTCGTTGATCGGCGTTTTCTGGGCATAGGCGCGCAGGAACACCACCTGGCGCAGCGCGTCGAGCGTGGCGAGATGTTCCTTCCAGTAGTGATCGAGCCGTTCAAGCAGGACCGACTTTTCGATGGTGCGCCACACTTCGGGACTGTCGGCCATCTTGGCGGCCATATGCCCATCCGCCATGCGGCTGACGTGTTCCTCGATCGTTTCGGGACCGATGCCGTCTTCCGCCAGCCACTGCTCGATCGGCAGATCGACACCCAGCACATCACGCGCACGCTCGCGCAGGAAGTTCATGTTCCACTGTTCGGGATAAGAGCCCGGCGGGCACGCATCGGCGACCAGCGCGTTGACAGTATCCCGGCGCATATCGACCACCACGTCATCGACCGCATCGGCATCCATGATATCGGAGCGCTGTTCGTAGATCACCTTGCGCTGATCGTTCATCACGTCATCGTATTCGACGACCTGCTTGCGAATATCGTAATTGCGCGCCTCGACCTTTTTCTGCGCGGTCTCGATCGCCTTGGACAGCCACTTCGAACCGATCGCCTCGCCATCGGCAAGGTTGGAATTCATCATCCGCGAGAACAGTGTGTCAGGCCCGAAAATGCGAAGCAGATCGTCTTCGAGACACAGGTAGAAACGCGACAGCCCCGGATCGCCCTGGCGACCGGATCGACCACGCAGCTGGTTATCGATGCGGCGGCTCTCGTGACGCTCCGTGCCAAGCACGAACA
>JANLUV010000218.1:0-1851 GCA_031363685.1 Alphaproteobacteria bacterium
CTCGAGTACGATCCGAACCGCACGGCGTTCATCGCGCTGGTCAAGTACGAGGACGGTGAACTCACCTACATCCTTGCACCGCAGCGCCTGGCGGTGGGCGACAGCATTGTCGCCGGCGAAAAGACCGACGTGAAGCCGGGCAATGCGATGCTGCTGTCGCAGATCCCGGTCGGCACCATCATCCACAACGTGGAGATGAAGCCGGGCAAGGGTGGGCAGATCGCCCGTTCGGCCGGAACGTATGTCCAGCTCGTCGGCCGTGACCGCGGCATGGTGATCGTTCGCCTGAACTCGGGCGAACAGCGCTACGTTCGGGGTGACTGCATGGGTACCATCGGCGCGGTTTCGAACCCCGACAACGGCAACCAGAACCTGGCCAAGGCAGGCCGCAACCGCTGGCTGGGCAAGCGCCCGCTGACGCGCGGTGTCGCCAAGAACCCGGTCGATCACCCGCACGGCGGTGGTGAAGGCCGGACCTCGGGCGGTCGCCATCCGGTTACTCCGTGGGGCAAGCCGACCAAGGGCGCCCGGACCCGCCACAACAAGCGGACCGACGGCATGATCATCCGTTCGCGCCACGCGAAGAAGAAGAGGTAACAGACCATGGCACGTTCCGTCTGGAAGGGCCCGTTCGTCGACCTGCACCTGCTCAAGAAGGCCGAAGTGGCGCAGGACCAGAGCAGCCGCTCGAGTCCGATCAAGACCTGGTCGCGGCGTTCGACGATCCTGCCCAAGTTCGTGGGCCTGACGTTCAGCGTCTACAACGGCCACAAGTTCATCCCGGTCGCCGTCAACGAAGACATGGTCGGTCACAAGCTTGGCGAATTTGCGCCCACGCGCACGTTCCCGGGCCATGCCGCCGACAAGAAGGGCAAGCGCTAATGGGCAAGGAAAAGTCCCCCCGTCGCGTTGGTGACAAGGAGGCGCTGTCGGTTGGCACGCAGATCCGTGGTTCGGCCCAGAAGCTGAACCTGGTGGCGGCGCTGATCCGCGGCAAGGCAGTCGGCGACGCCCTCAACATCCTGTCCTTCTCGACGAAGGCGATGGCGGTTGAAGCGCGCAAGGTGCTCGCCTCGGCGATCGCCAACGCGGAAAACAACCACAACCTCGACGTCGATGCGCTGGTCGTTACCGAAGCCAGCGTCGGCAAGTCGATCACCATGAAGCGGTTCCACACCCGTGGCCGTGGCAAGTCGACCCGCATCCTGAAGCCGTTTTCGCGGCTCCGGATCGTGGTCCGCGAAGTCGAGGAGGCCTGAGCTATGGGTCACAAATCCAACCCGATCGGCCTGCGCCTCCAGATCAACCGGACCTGGGACAGCCGCTGGTACGCCGAAGGCAAGAGCTACGGCCGGCTGCTCGCCGAGGATCTCAAGATCCGCAAGTTCATCATGGACACGCTGCCGGCGGCCGCAGTGTCCAAGGTGGTGATCGAGCGTCCCGCCAAGCTGTGCCGGGTGTCGATCTATGCCGCCCGCCCGGGTGTCATCATCGGCAAGAAGGGCGCCGACATCGAGAAGCTGCGCTCGCAGCTGGCCAAGATGACCAGCAGCGACGTGAAGCTGAACATCGTCGAGATCCGCAAGCCGGAAATCGATTCGAAGCTCGTTGCCCAGGGCGTGGCCGATCAGCTGATCCGCCGCATCGCCTTCCGCCGCGCGATGAAGCGCGCGGTGCAATCAGCCCTGCGACTTGGCGCCGAAGGCATCAAGATCACTTGCGGGGGCCGCCTTGGCGGCGCCGAGATTGCCCGCGTTGAATGGTACCGCGAAGGCCGTGTGCCGCTGCACACCCTGCGTGCCAACATCGACTATGCCGAGGCCGAGGCACACACCGCCTATGGCGTCATCG
>JANLUV010000225.1:0-7449 GCA_031363685.1 Alphaproteobacteria bacterium
GCCGCCCAGCCCCTGTTCGCGCCAGAACCGGGTCCAGCGCCCGAGTTGCCGCTCGAAGAACGCGCCTTCGCGGCCGTAATCGCCCAGCCCCGCCGCGCGCCAGTCCAGCGCGTGGAGCGAACCCAGCGTTTCGGCCGCCGACAGGTAGATCGCCCGCCGCTCCTCCGGCGAACGGCTGGGCAGGGCGGCCTCGGGCTCGACCGTTCCGTCCACGCACTCCATCACGTAGAACAGCGTGCCGATCACCGCGCGGTCGGCGCAGAACAGCAGCGGCCGGGGCACCGGCACGGCGCTGTCCTGCAAGGCGGAAAGAATGCGGAACTCGCGGTCCACCGCATGGGCCGATGGGGCCAGTTCGCCCGGGGGCTGCTTGCGCAGCACCAGCTTGCGAGCGCCGAAATGCAGGAAGTAGGTCGGGTTGGACTGGCCCCCGGTGGTGAACGAGATGTGCATTTCGCCCCCGAGTTCCGGCAACTGCGCGCGCAGGTAATCGCGCAGCGCCGGAACCGGGAAATCAACGGGGGCGTCAACCGGCATCGGGCTTACCGCGGGCCGCCCGGCCCGTTCGAGCTGTCCGTCCGGCGGCGGCCGAGCAGCGCGGCGGAAATGTTGCGCATCTGGATCTCGTCGGCCCCTTCGGTGATGCGATAACGGCGGTGGTGGCGATAGATATGCTCGAACTGCTTGGCGCGGCTATAGCCGATCCCGCCGTGGATCTGGATCGCCTCGTCCGCTGCGCGGCAGGCCAGCCGGTTCGCCTTGTAGTTGCAGATCGACACGAGGTGGCTGACCGCCGACGGATCGCTGCGGTCCAGCTCCCACGCGGTGCGCAGCACGAAGTTGCGCACCATTTCGACGTCGGCGAACAGATCGCCCAGCCGGAACTGCATGATCTGCCGTTCGGCCAGCGGCTTGCCGAACGTCTTGCGGCTGAGGGCGTATTCGATCGACTGTTCGAGGCAGTAGCGTGCGGCACCGACGCTGGAGGCGGCCTGGCGGATACGGTTCTGCTGGATGAAGCTTTGCGCCATGATCAAGCCCTGGCCTTCCTCGCCCAGCATCGTCGACTTGGACACCCGCACGTTGTCCAGCCCCACTTCGGCGTGGTCGCTGGGCATGTTGAACGTCCAGTGATTGAACAGGATGCGGAACCCCGGTGCGCCCACCGGCACGAAGAAACAGCTGATCCCGGTGTGATCGCCCGCCTTGCCACTGGTGCGCGCGAACACGAGATCCACGGCAGCGCGGTAGATCTGGCTGTTCCAGCGCTTCACCCCGTTCAGCACGTAGTCGTCGCCATCGGCCACCGCGCTGGTCTCGATCCAGGTCGCGTCGCTGCCGTGGTCGGGCTCCGACAAGCCGAAGGCAACATGGTGCTTTCCGCCGATGATCCCCTCAAGGTACAGCGCTTTCTGCTCGGGCGTGCCGTACTTGTTGATGACGAACACCAGCGGGAAGTTGCCGACGATCGAGCTTTCGTCCTGCAGATCATTATGCAGGCCTAGGCCCTTGGCGGCGAAATGCTCGCGGATTGCCGCGATTTCGAGGTTCGATGCCCCGCCGCCGCCAGGAATGTCCTTGGGCAGCCCGTAGCGCAGGTGCCCGGCCGCATCGGCGCGGCGCTCCATCTCGCGGATCAGCTGTTCCCAAGCCTTTTGCGGGATACCGTCGTTCTCCCAGTCGGTGCGGCAATATTCGCGGCGATGGTCGAAGTACTGGATGTTCTCGCGCTCCAGCGGCTTGATTTCCGCCTCGATGAACGCGTCAAGCTCCTTCAGCTTGTCGGTGACGGCGCTGGGCAGGTCGAAATTCATTGCAATACTCTCCATGATCGCGGGCGCGGGAGCGATATCGCCGCGCTGCGGGACCGGCCCCGGTCAGTAAAGCCGGGGCCGGTAAATATGGCGGTTGGTTCAGGCCTTGGTGAACCGGACCGGAAGCGATTTGATGCCGGACAGGAAATTGGCCTCCACCCGCTTGGGCGGGCCGGCCAGTTCGATTGATTTGAGGTGCGGGATCAGTTCCTCGAACAGGATCTTCAGTTCGAGCCGGGCAAGGCTCAGTCCGATACAGACGTGCGGGCCGAACCCGAACCCGACGTGGTTGTTGGGTTTACGGTCAACGATGAAGTCATTCGGCCGCTCGAATTCTTCCTCGTCGCGGCAGCCCGCCGGATAGCTCAGGAACAGGCGCGACTGGGCCGGGATGCGCACGCCCCGGATTTCGACGTCTTCCGACGTGCTGCGCAGGAAGTGCTTGACCGGGCAGGCCCAGCGGATCGACTCCTCGACGAAGCTGCTGGCCAGGCCCACCGGGTTGGCCTTGAACTTCTCGAACTCGCCGGGGAATTTCAGCAGTCCGTACATCCCGCCCGCCGTGGTGGACGAGGTGGTGTCATGCCCGGCCGCCGCCAGCGCCACGTAATAGCCGTTGGCGATGTCATACGGCACCGGCGCGCCATCGATTTCGGCATTGGCGATCAGCGAGACGATGTCGTCCTGCGGGTGCTTGCGGCGTTCGGCGGTGAGCCCGTCGAAATAGCGGTAGAAATCCTGGAGCGCGGCGTGCCACTGCTTGGCGGCGGCGATCGGGTCCGCGACCACTTCGGCGCGCTGTTCCTCGGGATCGGCGCCGCCGTAGAAGTCCTGCGTCAGGCGCAGCATGGTCGGCTCGTCCTCGGGGGGCACGCCAATCAGCGTCATCACCACGCGCAGCGGATAGAGCAGGGCGAATTCCTTGGCGAAATCGCATTCACCGTCGAAGCTCAGCAGCCGGTCGACCGATTCCTTCGCCATTACGCGGAGCTTGTCGGACAGCTTGGCGATGTTGCCCGGCTGAAAATAGCTCGCGGTCAGGTTGCGCCACTTGGTGTGGACCGGCGGGTCCATGAAGGTCAGCGATTCAAGCGAGTGGTTCTTGCCGTCGTTGGTCTGGCGGACAAACTCGTCGCCGGCCTGATCGTTGAGGATCGGGTTGAATATGCTGCTGGGGAACAGCTTGGCGTTCTTCGAGACGGTACGGATGTCCTCGTTCTTGGTGACGATCCAGATCGGGTCGAACCCGGGTACTTCGGACAGGCCGAGCGGGATGTTGTCGCGCAGCCATTTCAGCGCCGGGTAGATCACGTCGTCATCGGCATAGGCCTGCGGCGAAAACACGGTCCGGGCGATGTCTTCGGGGATACGCAGCTCGGCCGGAACGGCCGCTGTGTCGGCGGGGGCAATGGTAGCCATGGTCATTCTCCTGCGGCGGACTTGCCAAGGATCATGTCGCTGGCCTTTTCGGCGATCATGATCGTGGCGGCGTTGGTGTTGCCGGTGATGATGTCCGGCATGATCGAGGCATCGACGACCCGCAGGCCGTCCACCCCGTGAACCCTGAGGTCGGGGGCGACGACGGAAGTGGCCGCGTCCGGCCCCATCCGGCAGGTGCCGACATGGTGATAGACGCTGATCGCGGTGCTGCGGATATAGGCATCGAGGTCAGCGTCGCTGGTGCTGTCCGGTCCCGGCGCCAGTTCGGTGTCGCGCAGCGAAGCCAGCGCGGGTTGGGCGATTACCTCACGCGCGATGCGGATCGCGGCCCGCAGCGCGCGCAAGTCGTCCTCGCTGCTGAGGTATTTCGGATCGATCAGCGGCGCGTCGGCGATGCTGGCCGAGCGGATGCGCACCGAACCCCGGCTTTCCGGCTGGCAATCGGTGGAGTGGAACATGAACCCCTCGCGCTGCACGATCTGGCGGCCGTGGTCCGAATACATCAGCAGCGGCAGGTGGTACTGGATATCCGGGTATGCAAGCTCCGGGCGGCTTTTGACGAAGCCCATCGCCTCGAGCCCGTTGCTCAGCGTCGGGCCGGACTTGAATAACAGGTATTGCAGTAGCGCCTTGGCCGCGGCGAACGGCTGGACATAGGCCAGCGCCCCCCACGGCTGGGTGATCGTCTCCTGCACGGTCACGGCAAGGTGATCCTTGAGGTTTTCGCCCACCGCCGGCAGCGCCGCGATAGTGCGGATCCCATGCTGCGCCAGCAGTTCGGGATTGCCGATGCCCGACAGTTGCAGGATCTGCGGCGAATGGATCGCGCCGCCCGCAAGGATCACCTCGCGTTCGGCGGTCAGCGTCTGCGCCCGGCCGCCCCGGACATATTCGACCCCGGTTGCGCGGTTGCCGCTGACGAGGATGCGGCTGACCTGCGCGCCGGTCAGCACGGTCAGGTTGGGGCGGCCCAGCGCCGGGCGGACATAGCAGGCATAGGCGCTCTGGCGGATGCCGTCGCCGAAGTTGCCGCTGGCCGGGCCGAACCCGTCCTGGAAGGCGCCGTTCAGATCGGGGTTGTAGCGGTGCCCGGCCTCGATCGCAGCCTCAACCATCGCCTTGGCCACCGGGCTCATCGCCGCATGGCCCGGCCCTTCGGATACCTTCATCGGCCCGCCGCCGCCGTGGAATTCGGACGCCCCGCCAGCATGGTTTTCCGAGCGTTTGAAGTAGGGCAGGCAATCGGCATAGGACCAGCCAGCATTGCCCAGTTGCGCCCAGCGGTCAAAATCCCCCGCATTGCCGCGCACATGGACCAGCCCGTTGATCGCACTGCTGCCGCCCAGCATCTTGCCGCGCGGAACATACATCGTGCGCCCGTTCAGGCCCGGCTGAGGCGTCGTTTCATAGTTCCAGTTGCCCTTGCCGGTCTGCATCAGGCGAAAGAACCCCGCCGGCATCCGGTAGAACACGCTGTTGCTCTCCGGACCGGCCTCGATCAGCGTTACCTGGATCGCCGGATCGGCGCTCAATCGGTTGGCCAGCACGCACCCGGCCGATCCCCCGCCGACGATGATGTAATCGGTCATCGCTTGTCCCATCCCCTTTTCGCCGCGCGCATCTGGTTCATTGCGCGATCTGCCCGGCATTGCGCAGGCTCGCGACGTGCAGCCTCAGCAGCGCGTAAACGTCGGCGATGGTCGGGGTCGGCAGGTCGGCGATGTCGCGCATCGCCTCGATCGAATCGACCAGCACGGCCAGTTCCAGCGGCCGCCCGCGTTCCACGTCCTGCAGCATCGACATCTTGTGACCGCAGGCGTTACGGGCGATGGCGATCCGCTCCTCGATCGGCAGCGGGGCCACCGCGCCCAGCCGCGCCGCCACGGCATCGGCCTCGGCCATCATGCGGCGGACCATGTCGACCAGCCGCGGTTCGGCGATGATCTCGCCCAGTGTCGCGCGGGTCAGCACCGCCACCGGGTTCCACGCCAGGCTGCTGATCATCTTGATCCAGATCCACGCGCGGATGTTGTCGACCGCCGGCGAATCGAACCCGGCCGCCGCCAGCACTTCGGCCAGCCGTTGCACGCGGGGCGAGAGCGAGCCGTCCGGCTCGCCCACCGGCATCCGCACGCTGGAACCATCATGGTGGACCACGCCCGGCGCCACCGCTTCGCACGCGAACCAGTAAACCACGCCCAGAACCTGTCCGACCGGCAGCGCCGCCCACAGTCTGCCGCCGGGATCGAGCCGCTCGATCGAGCGCGGCGCCTGGCCCTCAAGATCGTGGAAATACCAATAGGGGATGCCGGTCGTTGGTGGCAAAACCACCGTATCCGGCCCCATCAGCGCGGTGATCTGCGGCACGGCGGGCAGCAACTGGTGCGATTTCAGCGTGATGAACACATAGTCCTGCACGCCCAGCTCGCGCGGATCGTCGGTCACCCGGATCGGCGCGCGGACATTGCCGGTGGGGGAGTGGAGCTCGATCCCGTTGGCGCGCACCGCCGCCAGTTGCTCGCCCCGCGCGATCATCGAAATCTCGACACCGGGGACCTGGCTGAGCTTCGCCGCGATCAACCCGCCGATCGCGCCGCCGCCGAAGATACAGATCTTCATGTGCCGTGCCGCCCCAGATCAGGCCGTTGCCACGTTGGCATCCGCACGTCATCCTCTTCCTGCCGCGCTTTGGGGCCGCGCTTGGTTGCGTCTGGCCAAGAAGTAAACCCGCCGCCCGGCGCGCGCCAGCCGCCAGCGCGCCGTCGGCGCAACGTTCGCATATGTGAACGCTGCCGCGCCAGGACCGCATAGCGGCCATCCGGCGCGGCCGGGATACTCAATCGAACGTGATCACCGCGCGCCCGGTTAGCTGCCCCGCGCGCAACTTGGCATAGGCAGTTTCCACGTCGGCGAAGGCGAAGCGTTCCAGGTCGATGATCAGCTTGCCCTGCGCGGCCAGATCACACACTTCGCGCAAGTCGGCGCGCACGCTGCCCAGCGAGACCGCGAATTCGCAGGTCGTCGCCATCGTCCCCCAGCCAACCTGCAGCGTGCCGCCTTCAAGCCCGACCAGCACGATCCGCCCGTGCGGCCGCGAAACGGCGGCGGCCAGCGCCAGCGTGGCATTGGTGCCGACCAGATCGATGATCGCATCCGCGCCGCGCCCGCCGGTCATGTCCATGATCGCCTCGGCCGCGCGCTCGTCCGACAGCAGGCAGTGGTCGGCGCCATAGCGGCGCCCGTCGGCCAGCCGCTGCTCGGTCCGGTCCAGCGCAAAGACCGTCGCGGGGGACAATAGCTTGAGGAACTGCACCGCATAAGCGCCAAGTCCGCCAAGGCCGATCACCACTGCGTTGGAACCCGGTCGCAGCCGCTCCAGCACGGATTTCACCGCGCGGTATGATGCAACTCCGGCATCGGTCAGCGGCGCCACCGCCACCGGATCGAGCGACCCCAGCATCACCAGTTCATGGCGCGGCACGATCATGAACGGGGCCAGACCGCCATCGATCCCCACGCCGCGCGTCATCCCGATCGCCCCGCGCGCAAATGTGCGGCAGCTCTGTTCGTGGCCGTGATGGCAGAATTCGCAGTGCCCGCAGCTGTGCATGTGGTGGACGACGACCGCGTCGCCCTCCGTCAGGTCGGTCACCCCTTCACCCAGCATCTCGACCACGCCCGCGTTCTCATGGCCAAGCGTGAACCCGGCGGGCACGGCCGCCGCATAGGGCTGGCTGCCGGGCCGGGCGTCGATCATGTCGAGATCGGAGCGGCACAGCCCCGCCCCGCTCATCCGCACCAATACCTCACCCGCGCGCGGCGCCGGCACCGGCACGTCAACGAATTCCGCCGGCCGGCCCCACTCCACAATCCGATATGCCTGCACGCTGCTCTCTCCAGAGTATCCGCCGGGTCATCAGAGCTGTTTCTGGGGTGAACCGGCCGTTGGCCCGATGCTACGCGGTCAGCCGGGCCTTTTCCATCGGCAGGGCATTTGTTCACGGATGTGAATGGCGCGCCTGCTGCACCGACCATAGCAGATCGCCCCGCTGCCAGCGGTAACGATCCAGATCCCGGCCAGCGGTATCGGGGTGTTTCTTCCTTCTCAACGCCCTCAGAGCCCGATTCAGAAGTTTATCAAGCATAGCAGTACCTTGCGGTACGGCGTGTGAGCATTCGGATTGAGGCTATGTGC
>JANLUV010000230.1:0-7350 GCA_031363685.1 Alphaproteobacteria bacterium
CTGGCATCCGGTGCTCGGTGGCCGCCGCCAGCACAAGGGCGTCGATCTCGGCGCGCCGATGGGCACCCCGATCCACGCCGCCGCCGATGGCATGGTCAGCCGCGCCGACTGGTTCAGCGGTTACGGACTTTATGTCGCGCTGCAGCACGGCGGCAGCATCGAAACCCGTTATGGCCACATGTCGCGCCTCGCCGTTGCCGCCGGCCAGATGGTCCACAAGGGCGATGTGATCGGCTATGTCGGTTCGACCGGTCGCTCGACCGGCCCGCACCTCCATTACGAAGTCCGCATCGCCGGTGTAGCAGTCAACCCCGTGCCCTATTTGCAGGCTGGCCAGTTGCAGCGCGTTGCGCCGGGCACCGTCAATATTGCCATGGGCGGCGCCGACGAGCAATAAGCCAAGTTTAAACCATACCGATCTGCGCGAAAGACGCGGACGGTCAGACGCGCTTTGGAGAGGGTGCATCGGAAAAGGGCGGCCATTGAGCCGCCCTTTTCTTTTATCCGGCTTTGTCGGCTCAGCCTTCGCCAAGCAGCCGCCTGGCCATGGCGCGGACTTCGTCGGCCATGTCCGGCCGTTCCAGCGCCAGCGCCAGAGTCGCTTCGACGAAGCCGACCTTGCCGCCGCAGTCATAGCGCTTGCCGGCGAATGTCACCGCGTGGAACGGCTGTTTACCGATCATCTTCGCCATCGCGTCAGTCAACTGGATTTCGCCGCCGGCGCCCTTTTCCTGGTTTTCCAGCGTGTGCATCACCTCCGGCTGGAGGATGTAGCGGCCCGAGATGATCAGGTTGGACGGCGCTTCCTCGCGCTTGGGCTTTTCGACCAGTCCAACCACTTCGGTGAGCGAATCCGATATCCGGGCGCCCGGCGCGATCACGCCGTAGCTGGACACTTCCGCTTCCGGCACTTCGAGCACCGAGATCAGGTTTCCGCCAACCTCGTTGTAGGCTTCGACCATCTGTTTCATGCAGCCGGGCGAACCGATCATCAGTTCGTCCGGCAGGAAAATCGCAAATGGCTCGTCCCCGACGATCGCACGGGCGCACCAGATCGCGTGGCCCAGTCCCATCGGCACCTGCTGGCGCACAGTGACCAGGTTACCCGGCTGGATTCGCGTGGGATCAAGGACCGACAGATCCTTGCCGCGTCCGGTCATCGTCGATTCGAGTTCGAACGCCGTGTCGAAATGCTCGACAATCGCGGTCTTACCGCGCCCGGTGACGAAGATCAGTTGATCTATGCCCGCTTCGCGCGCTTCATCCACCGCATACTGGATCAGCGGACGATCGATGATCGGCAGCATCTCCTTGGGGATGGCCTTGGTGGCGGGCAGGAAGCGGGTGCCGAGACCGGCAACCGGAAAGACGGCCTTGCGGATGAGCTTTCGCACGATTACTCCGAGAAGTCATATAGTTAATCTGAACGTGAGCAGCTTGCTGCGGTGCAGCTAAGCAGAATGCCGCGTGCAGCGCAATCGTAATTCCCGGATCAATGATCGCAGCATGTTGCAGCACCAATACGCATTCCTGTGGACCGCCTGAAACCGCCGTTGCGCGGGCTGGACGCGGGTCTTAAACGGCATAGATGGACAAGATCATCATCGAGGGCGGCAAACGCCTTTCCGGCACACTGCCAATTTCCGGGGCCAAGAATTCTGCACTGACGCTGCTGCCGTGCGCGCTGCTGACGGACGAACCGCTGACGTTGCGCAACCTGCCGCGGCTGGCGGATATCGACGGGTTCCAGCACCTGCTCAACCAGTTCGGCATCTCGACCACGATCGCTGGCAGCCGGCCCGAAGATTTCGGGCGGGTGATGACGCTGGAGGCGACGCGGATCACCTCGTCGGTCGCGCCGTATGAACTGGTGCGCAAGATGCGCGCCTCGATCCTGGTGCTCGGGCCGATGCTGGCGCGGATGGGCGAGGCGACGGTGTCGCTGCCCGGCGGCTGCGCGATCGGCAATCGCCCGATCGACCTGCATCTCAAGGTGCTTGAAGCGTTGGGCGCCCATATCGAGCTGGCCGCCGGTTATGTGAAGGCATCGGCGCCCGATGGCGGGCTGCCCGGCGGGCGGTATTCCTTTCCGGTCGTCTCGGTCGGCGCCACCGAAAACGCGTTGATGGCCGCCGTGCTGGCGAAGGGCAAATCCACCCTGCACAACGCTGCGCGCGAGCCGGAAATCGTGGACCTGTGCAAGCTGCTGGTCGCGATGGGCGCCCAGATCGAGGGGATCGGCACGTCTGACATCACCATCCACGGTGTGCCCCGGCTGCACGGCGCGACCTACCGCGTGATGTCCGACCGGATCGAGGCCGGGTCCTATGCCTGCGCCGCTGCGATCACCGGCGGCGAAGTGACGTTGAAGCACGCCGTGATCGAAGAGATGGAAGCCACCGTGCAGGCCTTGCGCGATGCCGGTGTGATCGTGGAACCCCGGCCCGACGGACTGTATGTTGCGGCTGATGGCCCGTTGCGGCCCATCACGCTCTCGACCGCGCCGTACCCGGGTTTCGCTACCGACATGCAGGCTCAGCTGATGGCGCTGTTGTGCCGCGCCGACGGGGCCAGCGTGCTGACCGAAACCATTTTCGAAAACCGCTACATGCACGTGCCCGAACTGAACCGGATGGGCGCACATATCGAGACCAAGGGCCGGACGGCCATAGTCCATGGTGCGGCCGCCCTGCACGGCGCCGAAGTCATGGCGACCGACCTGCGCGCGTCGATGAGCCTGGTCATCGCCGGCCTTGCCGCCGAGGGGCAGACCCAGGTTCACCGCCTGTACCACCTCGATCGCGGCTACGAGCGGCTGGAAGAGAAGCTGGCGCTGCTCGGCGCGAACGTGGAGCGGGTCGGCGGGGACTAGGCAGTAAATCGGCAAAAATCGGGAACCCGCCGCCGGGGGTCATGCGTTGGTGGGGCGAAAACGCCCTTACCCGGGGTATCCCGATGGCCCTGTTCAAACTCGCTTTCGCCGGCGCTGCGGCTTATGCGCTGTGGCGCTACGCCCAGCGGCACGGCGCACATGACGGCCACGGCGCCTTTGCCAGCGGCGAGACCAATGGTTCCAACTTTTCCACAGTGCGCAACGCAGGTCCGGAAGCAATGCGCAGCGATCCGCCCGAATGGGACAAGATTGACCAGGCCAGCGATGAAAGTTTTCCGGCCAGTGATCCCCCATCGACCTATTGAGGCGACTTATCAAGCCCGGCTCACCAGCCAGCAACGGATGGCCCCGGCCAGCCCCGGGGGGTGGGCGGCGGCGATCCGTTCGGCATCGATTCTACTGACGAGGGCGTTCAGCGGCAGTCCTTCGGTCGCCGCTGCGGAACGCAACATGTCCCAGAACACCGGTTCAAGGCTGATCGAGGTCTTGTGCCCGGCAATTTCGACCGAGCGTTTGACCGGCGGGTGATAAACGTCGGACCTTACGCGAAGCACTTTCGCCAGTTCAATACATGTGCTGCCCGCCGTTGATCGACATGGTCGATCCGGTCGCGAAGCCGCCTTCGTCCGCGGCGAGGAATACCACCGCGCGCGCGATTTCGGATGCCTGGCCCAGACGGCCCACTGGAATCTTGGCGACGATCTTTTCCAGCACCGCCGGCGGCACCGCGGCCACCATGTCGGTATCGATATAGCCCGGCGCGATGGCATTTACGGTCACCCCGAACTTGGCGCCTTCCTGCGCCAGAGCCTTGGTGAAGCCGTGGATGCCGGACTTGGCGGCGGCATAGTTGACCTGGCCATACTGGCCGGCCTGGCCATTGATCGATCCGATATTGATGATCCGGCCCCAGCCGCGTTCGCGCATTCCGGGGAAGGTCGCCTTGGCCATGTTGAAGCAGCCGCCGAGGTTGATGCGCATCACCTCGTTCCAGTCATCGAAGCTCATCTTGTGGAGCACACCGTCGCGGGTGACGCCCGCGTTGTTGACGACAATGTCGATCGGGCCAAATTCGGCCGCTACCTGAGCGCACCCGTCAAGACACGCCTGATGATCGCCCACATCCCAGCGATAGGCCGGGATCCCGGTGTCATCGGTGAATGCCTTGGCCTTTTCCGCGTTGCCGCCATAATTGGCGATAACGGTAACCCCCTCGGCCTTCAGCGCGCGGGAGATGGCTTCACCGATCCCGCGGGTACCACCCGTGACGATTGCAACACGTCCCATCAGAATTCCCCTCGACTAAGTCCGGCCCTGCGTATGTAAGATCACAGGCGCCAAGTTGCAGGCTAAGCAAGCGCGATTGCCGCAGCAAGCCGCGCATGCGTATTCATCGGTGGGCATTGACCACGAATTCAGCACGGATTGTCGGCATTGCGAGAAGACGTGGCCGCCATCGGATCAGAAATGGAACTGGGTGCCCACGTAGACGGCCTGGCTGTCCTGCCGGCCATCGACGAGCGGCAACAGACGATCCCGTTCGCGCGAATACCGCAAGCCTGCGGTGACATCGACATTGCGGGTCAGGCGATACGCGCCGCCGACATTGACCGTCTGTTCGCCATTGCCTTCCAGCGTCCGCGGCGCGCGGCCGGTCTTTTCACGCTCGTCAAAGGCGATGCGCGGGGATAGCCGCGCCGGTTCGCCCGAAGCACCGCCAGTGCCCAGCTTGAAGGCCGCCAGATCCGGCATGTCGGGCTTGCTGAGGCTTCCGGGAATGGTGAAGGCCTGCGCGAAAGTCTGATATCCGCGCGAAACGCCGAGGTTATAGGCGGTCGGCGAGATCCGCAGCGCGCCCACCCCATTGCCCAGGCCCGCTTCACCCAGCGGCATGCGCACCGAGATGGCGCGAGCCGTTTCGGCATCGACGCGCACCGCGACGGTGACCGAGCGGTCTGGCCGGCTGGCGGTGCCGGCCGGCGTGAAGCGGAATACCTGACCGCGGGGCAGGCTGTGAACGCTGATCGTGCGGGCCAGCCGCGGATCGACCGAAGCCGGGGTGTACGAACCGATCGCGCCGCGTGCCGCCAGGCTGACCACGTGATTGTCGAAGCTGGTGGTGAAGGCGAGCACCGCACTGGGCAAGGCAAGGCCGCACACAGCGCCCGCAAGCAGCAGCGCCGGGCTGATCCCGCTGCGCTTCTTGCTGTTCGCTTTGCCGGTCATTGCCCAGAAAACTCCCCCTTTGGTCCGCCACATCGTGACACGATCAACCTGAACGCCTGCCTAATCGTGTCCTGCAGGATCGCAGCGGCAAGAATCACCCTGTCTACTGCGGCCCGATTGTTACGGCCCCAATGCGTTTGGGCCGCCCTCGAATGGTTTCCAAGCAGATTCTGGCCTGGCGCGCCATTTTAGGCCAAGTCTCTGCGTGGATGTGGGCCGGGCGCAACACTCCAGAGCAGCATCCCGGCGGGGCGGCGGCATGTTCAGCGGCGGTTCAACTGGTCCGGCGCCTGTCAGGCCCCGGACCGCAAGCGAGAACGTGCGCACATGGAGCGGGGGTACATGGAACCCCGTCCGGCCAATGGACTTGCCGCTGCGCTGCCTGCGGCTATAGAGGCCACAGCGGATCTTCGCCGGGAGCGGCGCGACCCACCGCCCGGCCCGACAGGCCGACAAGACAGGATTTGAGCGACGATGACTGCCAGCACCGATAACGGCCGTTTCGAAACCCATGCGCCGGGGGCTGACGCCATGCGCCGTGTCGGCAAGGCCGGAGGCCGGGTCGCGCTCGTCGCGCTGATGGCGCTGGCGGTTGCCGGGTGCGGGCACAAGCAGCGCCCCAAGGCCGAACTGGCCGCATCGCGCGTGACCTCGATCGGCGTGAACAGCTACCTGTGGCGCGCCGCTCTGGATGCGCTATCGTTCATGCCGCTGGTCCAGACCGACAGCAATGGCGGGGTCATCGTGACCGACTGGTACGCCAACCCCCAGAACCCGGGCGAACGGATGAAGGTCAGCGTGACCATCCTCGATCAGGATCTGCGCGCCGATGCGCTGCGCGTTGCTGCCAGCCGGCAGGTTTCGCAGAATGGCGTGTGGGTCGATGCCCCGGTCCAGGCGGCCACCGTGCAGCGCCTGGAAGATGTGATCCTGACCAAGGCGCGCGATCTGCGCCAGGCCTCGCTGGGCGGGTGATCGGCGTCGTGGTTGGAATGAGACGGTGTTGCCGCGGATTGCGGCCGGGCACCGTCATGCCGACTGACGGCAAAAGGGCTGTGATCCCCGCTAGCTTAAGCTAATCAAATCCCGGTTCGTGCACCAAGGGTGCGTCGGTTTCTGACGCCTTTTAGTACGAGGATGCGCGCGTTGTGCTCGCCTGCCAGTGAGCACAACGCATCAGCCATAGGGCAAGGTAGGTTTTTTGGCGGCAATTCTTGCGGCCTGAATTCGAACGGTGGCCCTGCGGCGTGTTGCAGTGCAAAAATACCTAGCGGCATTCCCGGGTTAGTCGCTCCGAGCGAAGAACCCCACCGAATTCACGCGCGCTGCGGAGATAAAAAATGACTTCAATCGGCAAAGTGCTGGATGATAGCAAAGGCCTGGGGCGTGGGTTTGACTTCATGCGCATAACTCTCGCGGTCGGCGTTGTCGGATGGCACGCATTTCAGCTGTCGCGCACCGATGGCGCTGAAGCCGGACCTGGCCTTGCCTGGGTGCTGTCCTATTCGATATTGATAATGTTTTTTGGCTTGAGCGGGTTTCTTATTGCGGCAAGCGCAATGCGCCTGAGCCTAAAGAATTTTTTGATTAATCGCGGGCTTCGAATTTTTCCCGCACTGGCGGTCGAAGTTATATTGTCAGCAATGGTGCTCGGCCCGCTTTTTACGACATTACCGTTAGATGAGTATTTCACTCATAAGCAGTTTTTCCTATATTTCATGAACCTTCTTGGATTTGTCTATTTTTTCCTTCCTGGCGTTTTCAACGGCGAATGGGTGAACGGATCGATCTGGACGGTGCCGTACGAAATCGCGTGTTATGCGGTAATTTCCGTACTTATCTATTTTCAGTTGCTGAAAAAACGGTGGATCGTCGTGGTGTTGTCGATCCTCATTCTTTTGATACAAGTTGTTTTGGAACTTTCCGGCTATCGCGGCAGGACGGAGTATGCGCATTCGATATCCGATTTCGTCCGGCTCTTCCCTGACACTCTGGTCGCCTGGCTGTTTCATGACCGGGGGTCAAAACTTCTGGTTTCCTTTACGGTTGGAATTGCATTCTATCTTTATCGCTACAGTATACCATATTCAAAAATCCTGTTTGCAGCAGCTATTTTATTCATGATCGTGGCCGAATCTATTGGACAGTGGAGCGACGAAGTTCACCCGATCTCGAATCTCTTCATGGTTGTTCCCGGTCTCTACGTCGTCATGTTCCTGGGTCTTTCAAAA
>JANLUV010000240.1:0-3786 GCA_031363685.1 Alphaproteobacteria bacterium
GGTTCGTCGCCTGCGAACAGCAAGGTCCAGCTGCCATCCTCGTGCCGGGTTTCCGCCACGGCGCGGACGTCGGCCGGGAATGTGATGGTGTCACCTTGCTTCAGCCGCTTGGCATTGCGCACGAAGGCCTGCCAGCGGCGCAAATCGATCCGCTTGTGCAGCGTCGCCCCGATCCGTGCCTCGCCCCGGCGGCCTTCGAGTTGTGCCGGGATCACGCGGGTATCGTTGAAGACCAGGACGTCGCCCCGGTTCAGCAACCCGGGCAGGTCGCGGACCGTGCGATCAGCCAGCGCGTCACTACCGGACACATGCAGCAGCCGCGCCGCATCGCGCGGACGCGCCGGACGCAAGGCAATCCGCTCGGGCGGAAGGTGAAAATCGAACAGGTCAACGCGCATCGCGTGCGGCTAGACCGGCGCCGGGCCTGCGACAAGCACGTCTTGCGCAGGATCAGCCCTTCGGCTTCGCTTTCGCCTTCGCCACGGGCTTAACGGGTGCCTTCGGCGCCGCTGCCGGGGTGTCGATCGGAGTCGTCAGCCCGGGTGCGGTCAGGCTTGGTGGCGGTGTAACCGGTGCGGGCAGAATCTGCGGCTTGTGGTCCGTCGCCAGCGATGCCTGGAGGATCTTGGTCGGATTGGCCGGCGGCTCGCCCCGCTCGATCGTGTCGGCGTACTGCATCCCGGCGATGACCCGGCCGAAATTGGTGTACTTCCGGTCGAGCGCGAAGCGCGGATAAAATACGATGAAGAACTGGCTGTTGGCGCTGTCCGGATTCTCCGTCCGCGCCATCGAGACGCTGCCGCGCAAATGCGGCATCGCATTGAATTCCGCCTTCAGGTCGGGCAGCGAGGAACCGCCCTGCCCGGTCCCGGTCGGGTCACCGGTCTGCGCCATGAAGCCATCGATCACGCGGTGAAAGATCGCCCCGTTGTAGAACCCCTGCCGGGCCAGTGTCTTGATCCGCTCGATATGGGTCGGCGCCCAGGTCGGCATAAGACGCATGGCAACGCGGCCGCCGTTCGACAGATCCAGATAGAGCACGTTGTCAGGATCGTGCGCCGGGTCCATGTCGATCACGCCGCTGACCGTTTTGGGCGCACCGACCTTGAGGACCTGCTTGTCCTTGGCCAAAGCGGGAGCGGCGAACAGGGTCAGGCCAAGCGTGAAGGCGGCAAGCAGACGACGGCGGTTCATTCGGTTACTCACGAAAACGGCCTGTCACAGGCGGCCGGGTAAATGGCGGGATAGCGACGCCAGACTGTCATGGCAATGAACAGGGCCGCGACCGGAGTCTTATTTCCCGCTCAATAATCGCCGAGGCGGCCGATCTGTTCGACCCGGGCCAGCACATCTTCGCGCACGGGCGGGCTGACGAACCGGGCGATCTCGCCGCCGAACAGGGCGATTTCCTTGACCAGCTTCGAAGCGATCGGCTGGAGGCTGACATCGGCCATCAGGAAGACGGTTTCGATCTTCGGGTTGAGCTGCTGGTTCATGCCGGCCATCTGGTATTCGTATTCGAAGTCGGCCACCGCCCGCAGGCCGCGCACGATCACCGCAGCATTCTGCTTTTCCGCAAAGGCCATCAGCAGCGCGTTGAACCCGACGACCGTGACGTTCTTCAGCCCCAGCGCCGCAACTTCGCGTTCGACCATGCCCATGCGCTCATCAGGGGTGAACATCGGGTTCTTGGACGGGTTGGTGGTGACGCCGATGATCAGGCGATCGACCAGCTTGGCTCCGCGCCGGATGATATCGATATGTCCAAGGGTGATCGGATCGAACGTGCCGGGATAGACCCCGATCCTTTCCGCCGGTGCAGTCGCAGCCACGTCAGCGATCCCTTTCGACAATGTAGCGGGCCAGCGTGCGCAACAGATCGGCCTCTTGCCCGTGCTGGGCCAGATGGGCCACCGCCTGATCGACCAGCATCCGCGCCTGCGAACGGGCGCGATCGGGTCCGAGCAGCGACACGAACGTCTGCTTGCCATGCGCTGCATCCTTCCGCAGCGTTTTTCCGGCAGCTTCCTCGTTGCCTTCATGGTCGAGCAGGTCGTCCGCAATCTGGAACGCAAGGCCGATATCGCGCGCATAGCCGCGCAAGTGCGTGCGGCCTTCTGGCGCCAGCTTGCCGAGGATAGCGCCCATTTCCACCGCTGCACCCAGCAGTGCGCCGGTCTTGAGTTGTTGCAGGCGGGTGACCGTGGGCAGGTCGAACAGTTCGGTTTCGGCAACGATGTCCATCATCTGCCCGCCGGCCATGCCGTTCATTCCGCTGGCCGTGGCCAGCGTCAGGACCAGTTCGGCGCGGGTGAACGGATCACCGATGGCGGCCGGATCGGACAGCACTTCGAACGCAAACGCGTGCAGCGCATCGCCCGCCAGCACCGCCGTCGCCTCGTCGAAGGCCTTGTGAACGGTGGGCTTGCCGTGGCGCAGGGCGTCATCGTCCATGCACGGCAGGTCATCGTGGATCAGCGAGTAAACGTGGATCGCCTCGATCGCGAGCGCGGCCCGGATCGCGACCGAGCGGTCCACCCCATAGAGTTCGGCTGTGGCGGTCAGCAGCAGCGGGCGGACGCGCTTACCGCCGCCGATCGTGGCGTACCGCATGGCATCGACCAGCCGCGCCCTGGCGTCCGGCTGGTCGGGCAGCAACGCGTCGAACCCCGCATCGACCTCGCGGGCGATGCGCTTCAGGGCAAAATCAAGCTTGTCCGGCATAAGCCCCCACCTTCCGGGTCATTGGCCCGGGTCGTCGAACGGCTGCGTGCCGGTGGCAGCCCCGTCAGCACCGGCGACAATCCGTTCGATTCGCGCACTCGCCGCGTCGAGGCGGGCCTGGCAGTGCTTGCGCAGTGCCTCGCCGCGTTCGTACAGGGTGATCGAATCGTCGAGCGGAACTTCACCGCTTTCCAGCTTGCGAACGACGTCTTCCAGCGCGCCCAGCGCATCCTCGAAGCTCATCGCGGCGATATCGTCAGGCATGGCGCTGCAATGGCCTTGCGATGATGCCCGGTCAAGCGGGGGCCTGGGTTTGCCCGCCGACATTTGCTGTGGCACCCGCGATGCATTTGCTGTGGCTGCGGGCGTGCTGGTGGTTTGCGTCCGGTGTTTGAGCGGGCTAAGGGCGCAAACCATGTCCCAGATCACACCTGACATTGTCGCCGCCCATGGCCTGTCCGAAGACGAATATGTCCGCGTGCTCGACGCGCTCGGGCGCGAACCTAATTTGGTGGAACTCGGCATCTTTTCGGTCATGTGGTCGGAGCATTGCTCGTACAAGTCGAGCCGGCTCCACCTCAAGAAGCTACCGACCGAGGCACCTTGGGTGATCTGCGGCCCGGGCGAAAATGCCGGAGTGATCGATATCGGCGAAGGGCCGAACGGGGTGAAGCTGGCGGCGATCTTCAAGATGGAGAGCCACAACCACCCAAGCTACATCGAACCCTACCAGGGCGCGGCGACCGGCGTGGGCGGCATCCTGCGCGATGTGTTCACGATGGGCGCGCGGCCGGTGGCAAACCTGAACGCGCTGCGGTTCGGCCGGCCGGATCACCCGAAAATGAAGCATCTGGTGCAGGGCGTGGTCGCGGGAATCGGCGGCTATGGCAACTGCGTGGGCGTGCCGACCGTCGGCGGCGAGACGAACTTCCACAAGGCCTATGACGGCAACATCCTGGTCAACGCGATGACCGTGGGCGTGGCCGATCAGGGCAAGATCTTCTATTCGGCCGCAACCGGGCTCGGCAACCCGATCGTCTATGTCGGCTCCAAGACCGGGCG
>JANLUV010000291.1:0-9083 GCA_031363685.1 Alphaproteobacteria bacterium
CGCCGAAAAGCGGATCGAGAACGTAATCTTGCGCCGGCAGCAGCAGGATCTTTTCGATCCCGGTGATCGTTCCGCCGGTGAAGCTGATGTGACCGCCGATGACCAGCGTGTCGCTGCCGTCTCCGCCATCCAGCACGCCGCCGGAAAACTGTCCGCCGTTCTGCATCCCCACGGCGGGATTTCCGAGCACCTGCAACTCGATGAAATCATTGCCGGCGTTGCCGAAGGCGCTGTCCCCGCCGGCAGTGATGGCCAGCCGATCGACCCCGTTCGAGCCGTTGAGGATGTCGAGGCCGATGCCGCCCGACAGATATTGGATGGCCGCCAGATTGTCACGCGCAGTGAGGACGTGATCGCCGGGATCATACGCGATCAAGGCGACGTAATCCCCGCGATCGAACACACCGCCGCCCGAACTGAAGCGGGAGAGATTGAGGTCGGGCATGACGTAGTCGCCCGCGCCGAAGGCCTGGATGACCATTTTATCGCGTCCGGCGCCGCCGACAAACCTGGTCGTTGACGGGATGGCGCTGTTGAAGGCGTCATACGCGATCGCCGCGCTCAGCACGTGACCCGGGGTCGAGGCAAATTCAATGCGCTCTACCGAAGTGAGCGGCGAGAACAGGAAATGGATGGTGGTCGGCCCGTCGGGGAAGCCGGTGATGGGATTGGTGCTTTGGAGCAGACGCAGCGTGTCAAACCCGGTCCCACCGGAAATCGAACCGGTGAAAAACGACAGGCCGACGGGGGACGAGCCGAAAAGGCCGAGATCCGGCAGGTAAAATGTATCGTTGCCAGAGGTCCCGGTAAGGGCATCAGTGTAAGAATTTACGGTAAAGATTGCCATTTTCATCCCCCGGCTAAATCAAGTGTGCAAAAATTTAAACAGCATTTATGCTTCATTGTATATCAGTAATTAGTCTATTTTTGGTACAAGATCTACCCTTTGCGATGTATGCGCTCAGTCACTTTTAGGGGGATTCGGGGTTTTGTCCGGCTACCGTTGCCCTATTGACGATGCGGTCCTTGCGCGCCGCCGCCCACCCCTGACCACTCTTGCTTGTGGGACCGGGAAGTAATCCTGCCGATGGCAGGCGGACAATTCTATTCCCTCGGGCGTTCGCCGAACATCTCGCGGATCATGCCCTGGAGGCCGGTGTCGAACCGGGCGAAGGTGCGGTAATCGCCCGCATATTCGAAGTGGGTGACGACGTCCTTGCCGTTCCACAGGTGGAGGCAATAGCCGGGCGGTTCGTCGGTGATGAGCTTGCGGTTGTCGGGCCGTTCCGGGTCCATCGGGGAAAGGTCAAGGCCGACTGCCGGGGCGGTGGAGGGGCAGACCACCACCGGCAGGTGTTCCCAGTGCGACAGGATCGTGCGGTGGAGGTGGCCGGCGATCAGGCCCTTGACCTGGCCGTGCCCGCGCAGCGCGGCGGCGAGGCGGGCGATCCAGGGTTCACGCTCATCCGTATCCATCCACGGGATGCCGGCGGTGAACGGCGGGTGGTGCAGTGCGACCACCGTGGGCGTATCGGGTGCGGCGTTGAGCTGGGCGGTGAGCCACGCGGCCCGGCCCGCGCAGAAGCCGCCGCCGTGGCGGCCGGGTTCCAGCGTATCGAGCACGATCAGCCGCAAGCGGCCCCTGCTGACAGCATCGAAATCGAGCACGTAGTGGACGAAGCCGTCGGGCGAGGGCGGCGTGTGCGGGAACGCGGCGCGCAGCGGTTCGCGCCGATCGTGGTTGCCGGTCATCGGCCAGACCGGGAACGGGCAGATCGACACCGCTGCGGCCAGCCGGGCATAGTCCGCCGGATCGCCGGCTTCGGTCAGATCGCCGCTGAGCAGCAGCAGATCGGGCCGGTTGGGGCCGTTGACGAGATGATCCAGCACTGCGCGCAGGCGCAGCATGTTGTGTTCGTCCGGGTTCCCCTTGTCGAACCCGATGTGGATGTCGGTGATCTGAGCGATCAGCATCCGTCATTCCCCCGCTGCGGGCTTTTTCGAAGCCGCCGCCGCATCAGCGCTGGTCACGCCGTGTCAGCAACGCGGCCGATCCCGTCGGGTGATAGGCATGGCACAGCGCGCAACTGGAGGGAACCTTCCCTTTGGGTGCAGCCTCGCCCAGATGACAGGTGCGGCATTCGGCCAGTTTGGGCAGCAGCACGTCGGTTGCCGTGGTTGAGGTCGGGGCGGCGTGGCAGGCGGTGCATTGGGTCTGCTTGTGCGCGGCGTGATCGAACCAGCCTTGCGCCATGTACCGGCTCGGCAGGGTGACGGGCACGACGGCGGGCTTGCCGTTTTTCATCATCGGCGTGTGGCATTCGCCGCAGACCCCGTCCTTTGCCAGCGCCCGCTGGACCAGGCCCGAGCCACCCACCGGCGCCGCGAAGTTGGCGTAGTAGACATGATCGGCAGCATAGTCGCCCGGCCGGCTGCGTCCGGTTACGATGGGGTGGGTATTTGCCCCGACAACCGAGAGGTCGGCGACCATCTGGTCGACATCGCCGTGTTTCAGCTTGCGGAAAGTAGTACCGACCTTGTCATACACCAGGCTGTGGCAGGCTTCGCAATCGTGCTCCATCACGATCGGCTTGAACCGCACGCCATCCTCGGTCGGGCGGTGGCAATCGGCGCAGGCCATGCCATTTGCGTCGTATCCTTTGGTCCCCGCGAGCGTGGCGGCCATCTTTGCCACGCCGCCGCGCGGATCGAGGTGGAGCTTGTGCGGGAAGGCGAGGCCGCTGTGTTCGCGCGGGGCAGCATCGAGCGGGATGCGCTGCATGGTTTTGGCGACCGGATCGGTCATGACCAGCGGGGTGAATTCGGGGTGGGCTTTGCCGAAATCGGCAGCGTTGCCGAGTTTGGTGTCCTTCAGCCGGTTGTTCAGGGAGCCGTGGCAATCGGCGCAGAACTGCTGCCGGGGCAGTTCCATGCGGTTCATGCCTTCATGCTCGCGGTGGCAATCGACGCAGCCGCCGGGGCCGGGCTTGCCGAAGGCGTGAGCGACGCCTTGCAGCAGCTTGCCGCCCAGACCCGGTTCGGCGCGGGCCACCGCGATGCGGCCGGCAGGGGCGTGATCGTGGACCGCCTTGTGGCAGGACACGCAGGTTTCATCGCGGACCGAGACGAACGCCTTGACGTGGCACGCTTCGCACTTGCCCTCCAGCTGGTGGTGGGCGCGGCTGAGCTTGCCCGGGCTCCAGTTGCTGTCGCCGATGACCTGACGGGCGTTTGCATCGGGCGCGCGGGTGAGGTGGCTGACGATCGGCAGCGCGAGGAACAGCGCGAGGATCAGGGCCGCGAGAAGCCACGAGATCGTGCGCTTGCCGGGCATGACGCCGGCAAGCGAGAGGCCGTCCTTTTCGGCGCTGCCCTTGCCTTCATCCTCGCGCACTGCCTCGACGGTGAGCATGATGGCGCCGTCTGCCGCTTGCCCGACCGAGATGCGGGTGCCGCCAAAGCGCAGTTCCGCGCCGGTGCGGGCATCGATCGTGGCCGAGCGGGAGGTTTGCCCGTCCAGCCCGAAGCCGAGCGTGCCGGTGGCCTCCACCGCGACGCGGCTGCCGGGTTGTCCGGTGATGGTGGCATGGCTGGGCTCGACCGCGAGGTCGGGCAGGTGGATGTCGTTTTCCGCCGAGCGGCCGACGCGCAATTGCGCCTTGTCGACGTCCTTTTCGCGGACGATCCTGCGTCCATCGGCGGTGTAATCGATGGTTGTGAGCCGGAAGGTCATTGTCCGCCCCTCACCAGTAATAAAATACGCTGATGATATGCGCGGTCAGCGCGGCGAGGAGGGCGATGGTCGCCGGGATGTGGAGGTAGAGCCACACCTCGAGCATGGCCCTCAGGCGCATCTGGCGCCGCAACCGGTCGAGCTGGGCCTTGCGCCGGATCAGCAGCTTTTCGACGCGGTCGATCGCGGCATCGCCGCTGCCCTGCGCGTCAGCGAGTGCGATGCGGAGGATCGCCCGCTCGGTCTTGCAGTTGCGGTAGTTGCCGGTCAGGCGGGACCACAGCCCGGCGCCGAAGGTGTTCTGGTCCAGCGCGGCGATGACCAGATCGGCCTGGTCGCGGGCGAGCGGCTGGGCCGCGTCGTTCAATTGCCGGTCGATCGCGGCGATGCCTTCGATCATCTGCTCCTGCGTCAGTTCATCGCGGTTGGAACTGAGCGCGGCGGGGAGCGAGACATAGACGCTGATCCCCCAGACGCCCGAGAGGATCACCAGCATCATCAAGGTGTAGGCAAGGGTGTGGACGTTCCAGCCGAACTGGAAGCCGGTGTGCAGCGTGGCGACCACGATCAGGCTGAGGCCGAGGTAGACATGGGCCGAAGTCCACGCTTTCAGCGACCACTTGCCCGCCGTCATCGCGCGCTTGCGCACGCCCAGCAGCGCGAGCCAGACGATCAGCAGTGCGCCGATCGTGCCGAGGGTATAGCCGAGCCAGCTGCCGCCGTTGGGGCGCGGGTTCACATCGGCCATCAGGTAGCCAAGCAGCGAGATCAGGCTGAGCGCGGCGGAAATCTTGAGCCAGCGGAATGCGCGGTAGCGCAGGAAACTTTCGTGATCGGCGGAGATTCGGCGGCGCCCGGCGTTATTGGAGCCCTGATTGGCAGAAGTGGCCATCAGCGTCCCTCGCCGAGCCGGGCAACCGAGAGGAACGCTTCGGGCGAGACGCGCAGCGCCGCGCCGGTGGGGCAGGCGCGGACGCAGGCGGGACCTCCGTCAATTCCGGAACACATGTCGCACTTGATCGCCTTCTTGGGCTGTTCCTCGCCCGCCGCGACGTGCTTTTTGCGCCACTTTTTCGAGGGTTCGCCCGGCCCGGGACCGGCACCGAAGAACATCCAGCTGAGCAGCGAGGGCTTCTTCGGGGGTACGCTGTCCATCCGGATCACGTCATAGGGGCAATTGCGCATACAATTGCCGCAGCCGATGCAGGTTTCATCGATGACCACCTCGCCGTCCGGCCCGCGCCGGATCGCGTCGGGCGGGCAATCGGCCATGCAGTGCGGGTGTTCGCAGTGGCGGCACGAGGTCGGGACGTGGAGGTGGGCGTATGTCTTGCCGGCTTCGCGGTTCAGGCGCGAGAGGCCGTCATGGCTGTCGGCGCAGGCCTTTTCGCAGTTGTCGCAGCCGATGCAGAGCGTTTCGTCGATCAGCAGCACGTCGGTCGCTTCGCCGATGCCGTTGTCGATCAGGAACTGCGCCGTTTCCGAATACATGTCGACCGCGCTGCCGAAGTTGTCCTTGCGCCCTTCGATGAAGGCGTTGACCTCGCGCCGCTTGTCCATGTCGCCGCGCGCCTTGCGGAACAGTTCGGGCTTTTTTGCGAGCAGCCGGGCGAACGCCTCTCCCGGCAGTTTGATCACCTCGGAGCGGATTGCGGCCTTGACCGTGGCCGAGCGCGGCGCCTTGTCGATCAGCGCCATTTCGCCGACGTAGCTGCCGGCGGGGACGTAGGAGAGGAATACCGGTTTGCCGCCGAGCATCTTCTGCACAATCATCGAGCCGCGCCGGATGATGAAGACGTCCTGGCCCCCAATGGAGTCCGGGGCATCGCCCTCGACCAGCAGGACTTCGCCGGCGCGGACGGTCTTGACCGCAGCGCCTTCGACCAGTTCGGCAACATCTTCGCGGGTGAGGCCCGATCCGAAGATCTGCAGCAGTTGCCGCTCGATCGAGATGCGGGTGACTGCGCGGCCGGCGGCGGGCGCGGTGGCGATCAGTTTGAGCGCGGCATTGCGCGACAGTTCGACCACGATCGTCGGCTCGGCCGCGCGGACCGTGGCGCCGCGGCGGCGGCCGGAAATCAGGCCAACCTCGCCGAAGATCGAGCCTTCGCCGATCGGCACGGTGATGGAAGGGTCGGTCGGGCTGACCTCCACCTTGACCGCGCCTTGGGCGATGCAGAACAGCGACGAGCCGAATTCGTTGCGTTCGAAGATCGCGGTGCCGGGGGCGAAGCTTTGCACATCGCTGTCGAGCATCAGTTCGCGGATCTGCAGCGTGGCGAGTTCGCGGAAAATCTCGATCCGGGTGCCGAACAGTTCGAGCCATTCATCGACCGGGCGGTTGCCGGGCAGGCCGGCGAACTTGGCCGCGAGGATCGGTTCGTCCGCCGGTTTGAGTTCGGTGTTGCCACCGAGGAACTCGACCACGTCATAGCCCTGGTTCATGCAGTGCTTGATCAGCGGATAGCCGGCCAGCGCGCCGACCACGTAGATCCCGGGGACGGTGCTTTCGAACTTGGGCGAAAGCTTGGGAAACGCCTCGCGGTCGGGGCTGGTGAATTCGATGCCGGTGCCGGGCACGATCACCTTTTTCTTCGATACGCTGCCGTCGCGGCCGGTGACGTCCTGTTCCTCGAACCGGGCGGAGCAGCTTTCGACGAATTCGCGCGGCGCGGCCGAGCCCATGCGGGCGATGATCCGGTGGCAGGGGATAACCTCCTGCCCATCGCGCGTATCGAGCACCAGTTCGCCGTCGCGCACTTCGGCGGGGGCGGCTTCGAGGCGGATCGCGATGCGCCCGGCGGCGGCAGCTTCCTGCAGCAGCTTGACGTTGGCGGGCTTGGCGCGGGCGAAATCGGTGCCGCGATTGAGAATGCTGACGACGTTGCGCTGGACCGGATCGGCGGCGAGGCCCAGCGCGTTTTCGATCCCCGCGTCGCCGGTGCCGATCACGGTGATATGTTCGTCGATATACTCGCCCGGATCGTCGAGCTGGTATTGCACGAGGGGCAGGTTGCCGCCCGGGCAGCGCAGCAGGTTGGGGTTGCCCTGGGTGCCGATGGCGAGGATCACCGCCTCCGCCTCGATCACCGACTTGTCACGCAGGGTGAGGACGAAGGCGCCCTGTGCGCCCTCGATCTTCGTAACTTCGGACTTGTAGCGCACGGTGATGCCCGCATCCGCCGCCTGCGTGTCCCAGATGCCGAGGATCGCCTCGCGCTTGCCGGCATCAAATTCGAAGTCGGAGCGCAGCACCAGCGAACTGGGCGTCGCCATGACGTGCTTGCCCTTCTGGTATTTATAGATGGTGTCAGACAGATGCTCGGTCTTTTCGAGGACGACGTGGCTCATTCCCAGCGCAGCCGCGTGGGCAGCCGCACTCAGCCCCGCTGGTCCGGACCCAACAATCGCCACGCGCACGCGATCCGCCACTTGAGCCCCCCGGCTATCCGCCCCCCGTGATTGCATTCGCAGGAGGACTGCCTCACACCCGCGCGCAACTTGCCGCAGATTCGCCGAATACTTAATCGGCGCCGTAGCGGCATATGGACCGGAAGAGCGCGACGACACAATAGCCATGACCACTATCAAACCAGGCCAGATCATTCTTGCCGGAGCCGCGCTGGTTCTGGGCTTCGCGGTTACTTATACGGTTACGCGCGACAAGGGCGGGGCGGCAGCGCCGGCCGAGGCGACCGCGCGCGCTTCCGTTGCCGCCGATCCGCTGGCACTGCTGGCGCAGGCGGCGCAGGACAATCCGCAGGACCCGGCCGCGTGGCGCGCGCTGGGCGCGGGCTATTTCGACGCGGGCCGGTTCGACGATGCGGTGGGTGCCTATGAACAGGCGGCGCGGCTGGCCCCGGCCCAAGCTGCGGTGTGGTCTTCGCTGGGCGAGGCGCGGGTCATGGCGAGCAAGACCGATCCGCTGCCCGCCGCTGCCGGCGAAGCGTTCGCCAAGGCGCTGGCGATCGACCCCAAAGACCCCCGCGCGCGCTATTTCATGGCGGTGAAGAAGGATCTGACCGGCGATCATGCCGGGGCGATCGGCGACTGGCTGGCGCTGCTGGCCGACACCCCGCCGGGCGCGCCGTGGGAAGCGGACTTGCGCCGGACGATCGAGCAGGTGGGCAAGATCCACAAGATCGACGTGGGCGCGAAGCTGGCGGCGGTGAAGCAGCCCGCCGCACCGACGGGGATGGGCGCGCGGATGGGTCCGTTGAACCAGATGCCGGCGGCAATGGCAGGCGGAATGCCACTCGCGGCGCAGGGTATTCCGGGGCCGAGCGCGCAGGACTTGCAGGCGGCCGGATCAATCCCGCCAAGCCAGCAGCGCCAGATGGCCGAAGGCATGGTCGCGCGGCTGGAGGGCAAGTTGAAGGCGAACCCGGCGAACGTGGATGGCTGGGTGATGCTGATGCGCAGCCGCGTGACGCTGGCGCAGCCGGACAAGGCTTCGGCCGCTTTGAAAGCGGCGATTGCGGCGAACCCCGCGCAGGCAGCGCGGTTGCGGCAGGAAGCGGGGGTGCTGGGGGTGAAGTGAGGCCAAATAGTATTGTTGGCATGGCCGTAAGTTGCACCGCTGGCGTCGGGGTAAAAGTTGTAAGGTCCACGCTGCAAGGTTGCGTCCGGCGGCCAGCGGTCCCGGGCCGAGCCCGGGATGACGCTTATATCGGCATCAGCCCCGCATACCCCGCCATGAAAGTCACCAGTGTAACCCCCAATCCGATCAGGAACGCGCGGTAGGAGTATCCCAGCAGGCGATACTTCTTGCGGGCGAGGACCTGACCGTTCTGGTACATGTCGCGCAGCATGGCGCGGTAGATGGTTTCGTCGCGGCTGAGCAGGGGCAGGACGCGGGCGGCGAATTCTTCCTCGGTGAGCTGGGCGTAGACGCCGAAGAACAGGATGTTGGCGTCGTCCGGCACATCGCCCGTTGGTGCGGCGACCGAGGGCATCAGCGCGAGGATGGCGAACGTTGCCGAGACGAAGGCGCTGGCGCCCAGCACCAGCAGCGCGAGCGGGACGTCGCCGTTGCTCGCCTGACCCAGCGTCAGGGTAAAGACCACGAAAGTTGCGCCCATCAGGATGCTGGCCTTCTGGTCGGCCATCTGGCTGAGGGTCAGGTTCGCCTGCAGCGCCGTGCGCACGAGGTGTGCGGCGTTGGGGGTGAAATCGCGTTGTTCGGCGGGGGCCGCGTGGCCCCCGCCGTCATTGTCATCTGGCATTCGAATTAAACCACTCCGCTCGTTAAACCACGCCGAACGCCAGCATCGCATCGGCGACCTTCTTGAAGCCGGCGATATTGGCGCCCTTCACATAATCGATATAGCCGCCGCCCTGATCGCCGTAA